>CACZOV010000060.1 GCA_902782915.1 uncultured Erysipelotrichaceae bacterium
TTAGATGTGATAATGAAAAAGCAAAAGAAGCAATTGGATATGATGCATTTGGACCTGATCTTGCTAATAGATTAAGAATGGATCCGGATAGAGAAAATATTTGTAATTTTTTATTAATGGAATATTTAGTAAAAATTTATTGTGCAATTGGATTTAATAAAATGGATGAAGCTGTTGAAATTTACCAAAATATGGTTGAATATTTATTTATAAGATATCGAAATATAGATAATTATGCAGAACTTATTGATGTAAAAAAAATAGATAATTCAAAAGTTTTATCAAAATAAAAGGTATAGCAATATATCTTTTTTCTTTATCTTATGTTAATGGAGCATTTTCTAAAAATTTATTTGATAAGATTGTAGAAAAGTATAAGTGTTATGAGGCTATACAAGTATAGCAAATGGTGAAAAGAATATATATGTTTTAGAATATGAAAATACTTTAATAACTTTATTTATGGCCAGTAGGAGGACCTCTTGTTGTAGGTGATATTGAGGATCTTCATGTAAACGGAAAATTTATTATATTTGGTAGTTGTAGTTCTTGCTTTAGAACTTGCTAAAGTTATTAGTTAACTTTTATTTGATTTTTTATATAAATAAAAAGATTACTTATACTATTTAAAAAATTAGTATAAGTTTTTTACATTTTTTTACAAAATTCTTAATTCGACATTTTACATCTTTTCTTTTTTTTGATATACTTACTATAATAGAGGTGGTAAAAATGAAAAAGTATTTATTTATTTTTAATATTCTTTTCTTTTTACTTATTTTGAATACAAATGCTTTAACATATGATGCAATAAAATCAAGAAATGTTTGTCCATCTTTTGAACTTGCTGAAGCCAAAGAGAATAAATCTTTATCTAGTATTAAATGTTTTGATAATTATAACTCTGCCAAAGATGAAATGAATAAAATAGATAATGATGATTTAGTTATTCTTGAAAGAAATAATAATATAACAAGAGTTATAGATGCAAAACTAGCCTTAGTTTATTTAGATATTGGAAATGTAGTAACTTATTACTTTAAAAATAGTGATTTAACAGGATATATTACCTATATGAATCATTATTCAGATTATGGAGCAACTGATGGAGTATTTTTAGAATTTAATTATTCAAATCATGCAGCTAAAGTTAAAACCAATGGAGTTGTAGGATGGATTAAAGATAAAGATTATAAAATTATACCCTTAAATTTTGTTAACACAACATCTTATTATCAAATAACTGATAATGGAGTTTATCACTATTACGGAAGAAATATTGAACAAGAGTATATATCATATGGAAGAGTAATTGATAAAAAGCCTGATAAAATTAATAATGGTAAATACTTTAGTTATGATGGTATATATTTTTATAATGATTTAAAATCTATGATTAAAGATTATAAAAAAAATGTATATGAACAAAGTATAAATAAAAATAATCCTTATTATAACTATTATATGTATTTACCACATAGAGCAAGATCAAATTATACAGCCGATGATATAGATGCATATTTAAAACATAATAAAAATTTAATAGGAACAATTTATGGAAAACAATATGTTTCAAGATATTCGAATATGTATCAAACGGGAATATTTTTTAAGTCTAGTGAAACATTATACGGATCAAATGCAATTTTAATGATGTCACTTGCAACTAATGAATCAGCTCTAGGTCAAAGTAGGATTGCTATTGATAAAAATAATTTATTTGGTCATGCAGCATTTGATTCAAGTGCATATGACTCTGCAACTGGTTATTTAGATCCATATCAAAGTATTATAGGACATGCAGAAAGTTATATTAATTGTCAGTATGCTAATCCAAAAGATTCTAAATATCATGGTTCTAATATGGGTAATAAGGCAAGTGGAATGAATATAATGTATGCAAGTGATCCTTATTGGGGGGAAAAGGCTGCTAATTATTACTATTTATTTGATAAAGATAACGGATATTTAGACTACAATTATTACCAATTAGGAATAACCACTCATGATAGTGTAAATGTTCGAACTGAACCTAATTTAACAAGTAGTATTCCTTTTAACTTAAAGTATGAAAATGTTCCTGTTATAATACTTGAAGAAGTAAATGGAGTAAATGTAAATGGAAGTACGAAATGGTATAAAATTGTAAGTGATGCAAATCTCATAACAGAAAGAAGTAGTATTCAAAGTTGTAGTTATACTAATTATTATAATTATAATTCTTATGTGTATGTTCATTCATCTTTCATTAAAAAAATAAATACAACAGTAAATGGAAAATATAATAATAATCAAACTTTAAATGATAAAAATTTAATATATAAAGAGTATTCAAGTGGTGCAACTTTTACTCCTAAAGTTGGACTTATTACAAAAGATACAAGCATATTTGATACTGCAACTTTGTCTATTTCAATGAATAAAACTATAAAATCAGGAAATTTAACTCCAGTATTTATGGAAGCATCGCTTGACGGGAAAGTAGTTGCTTACTTAATTGAAACCGATTATAGTAAAAATCAAAAGGGATGGGTAAGTGCTTCGGCTTTAACTATTTCAGATAAAGATTTACTAAAAGTAAATATTACAGGAACTGGTGATTATTTAAATGTTTATAAAACACCAGGTGGAAATGTTTTAGGATCCATTTATGATGCAACATATTCAGTTATTTTAGATAAACAAACATATGGAAATGATCTATGGATTAAAATTTATTATGGAATTGATAATACAACTGCATGGATTAATACTAATATATCAAGTTCTAAAGGAAGTATTAATTATACTTTGGATAAATTAAATGGAGTACCAACAATTAATGCAAGTGATAAATCTTTGATGTTAAACTCTACTTTTGATCCTAAATCAAATGTTACAGCATCTGATCCAGAAGATGGAGATTTAACAAATAAGATTGAAATAGTTAAAAATACAGTTAATACAAAAAAAGCCGGTACTTATGAAGTAACTTATCAAGTAAAAGATAAAAAAGGTGAAAATGTAACTAAAACAATTAAAGTAACAATTCAAGATTATAAATCTGGTAATCCATTATTCTTATATGAATCAATGAAGCAAGTAAATGATGTAACATTTGAAATAAAAGGATTCTTAGGAATAAAGCAAATGGATAATATAAATGTTGATCATTATTTAAAATTTGTAAATCAAGAGAATAACTTGGTTTATGAATTTAAACTTCAAAAGTATTCTAATTATCCTTATGAAATGTCTAGTTTGGATGATGATAAATCTTATAATTATAGTGGTGGATGGTTTCAAGGAAATATTACTTTAAATTCTGAAAATATTAAAGAAGGAAATTACACTATATATATAGTTGCATATAACAATAATGGTTATAAAACAGAAACCTATTTTACCAATATAGCCTTTTTAGATATGCCAAGACGTATTCAAGGAAAGTCAAGAGGAATTTCTTTTGATATTGATTATAGTATGTCAGGAAGTCCTATGTTAGTTTCTATTCGTGATAATGGATTAATAAGTTATGATGCACCAACTAGCTTTGATCCAACATATAATTTCTTTAATGAATTAAAGTTAAATAATAATACTTTAAGTATTACTGGAACTAGTCATAGTGCTAATGTAAGTTATTCTAAAAATGATACTGTAAAAAGAGAAATAATATTTGAAAATATAAGAACTTATGAAAAATTTAGTTATGAGTTAGGTTATATTGATAATGGTCCATATAAAGTAGAACTTGCTGTAAGTGATAATAAGGATAAGACTAGAGCATGGTTTAAAAAAGAAATCGATTTATCAAAACTTACAAGTGGAACTTATGCAATTTATATAAAAACATCATCTAATAATAAAACTTATTATGGAGAACTTATTGATATAGCATATACAGACTTTAAGTCTATTAATACTAGTAAATATGAATTTAAAAGAATTGATCAAAAAAGACTTAGAGTAGAATTAACTGTAAAATAAAGATAGATTATTATTTTAAATCTATCTTTTTTATATCATTTTTAATAAAATTATTAGGAAATTCATAAGTATAATATACTTTAGGTTTTATAATAATTTTATTTTTTTTAACATTTTTAAATATATATAAAACATTGTTTTGTTGATCGGTCATTATGATATCAATTGGCTCTTTCATAAAAAAAGTATGAATTGAGTTAGTTTTAATTCTTAGGCAATTTTTAATATTTTTTTGAAACATAAATCCTTTTAATTTTTTTAAAAACGTATTAGCATAAACTAATTCAATTTCATTATTATCAACTATTACTTTCATAAATCCTCTTTACTTTTTTGTAATTTTAATATATCATATAAGTAGATTTTGTCAAGAAGGGGTGAATATTTTGAATTCAGATATTACAGTTGAGGAGTATTTGAGAATTCGGGAAGATGTTGCTAGCTTTTTAGAAGAAAAGAGAAAAAATCAAGTAACAACTTTTGATAAGCTACCTAGTGATAGACATAAAAAAGTGGTTTTAGATAATGCTAATTTAGTATATCAAAGATCTAAATTAATAGAACCATCTATTTCTAAAGATTTAAGTGACTTAATAGAACCTAATTTGAGTGAGTTTCGATCTTTTGATCATAGAATAAAAAACCTTGAAAGTTTAAAAAGAAAAATAATTGCTGATAGTCGTGAATATGAAGGATCATATTTAAGGGCTGCTAATAATCTTTGTGATGGGGTAAGGTACACAATTGTTATACCAGATGATTTATATGTTTCAAAGTGTGATGAATATTTACACAAATTAGAAAGTATGGGATATGAGGTAGTTGATTTTAAAAACAATTGGGGAAAACCATTTTATCAAGGTTTTAATGTTCGAATATCTTGTCCATCAGGAAGTGATATTTTTGAACTTCAATTTCATACACCATATGGTTATCAAATAAAAGAGGGGTCAACTAGAGATCTTTATCAGGTAGTAAGAGATGAAGATGTAAGTTATGAAGCAATTGAACTTAAGAAGAAAGCAAATAAGTTAAGAAAACTATTTCAAAGTAGTGTTAATGTTCCAATAGGTGCATTAGAGTATAATTATGATCCAGAAAAAAAGATTAAATAAATGGTTGTAAAGGAGGGTGTTTGATGGATACTGAAATAGAATATTATATGAGAAAAAGTGGTGTTATAGTTAGAGTTATTGATGGGGTTGTTCTTGAATACTTAAATAAGGAATTTAATTGGATACCAAATCAAGAATGGTTTGTTTCAATGTTTGTAGATGGAGAAGATGAGTACATTCCACTTTCTAAAGAAAAAGTAGATTCTTTATTAGAAGAAAAGTTGAATTCTAAAAAAATGACAAGATAATCTTGTTATTTTTTTTATAAATGATATAATTAAGTAGTAGAAAGTAGGTTACTATGGCAAAGAAGAAAAAGAAAAAAGAAACAAAGAAAAAATTTCTTTATCAAGTTGAGCTTTATGGTTTAATTTTAATTTTACTTGGAATACTTGGTATTTGTGGATATGGTCCTTGTGGAGAGTTTATCTGTGCATTTGCAGCTTTTTTATTTGGATGCTTGTATTTTGTTTTTTTAACTGCTTTAATTATAATTGGTTTTTATATTATTTTAAAAAAAGAATATCCAGATTTTTGGAATACTAAGATAGTAGGTTTTTATATATTTATTATTGGTATTTTAATGCTTTTACATATGTCTTATATTAATAATGGATTTTTAGGATTTCAAAATACAATGGAAGAAACATTTAAAAACTCTATGCATGTATTTGATATTATAAATGGTGCAAGTAGAAATCTTGCTTTTGAAAACATTGGTGGAGGAATAATTGGAGGATTCTTTATTAGTTTATTTGCATCTTTATTTGATGTTTCTGGTGTTAAAATTATTTACATCGTTTTAATTATTTTTGGAGCCTTAGTAGTTACTGGAATTAGTATAGCTGATATTATTAAAAATATTGTATCTGGAAGTAGGAAAATGTTACCAAAACATGAAGAAGTAGAAGAAGAAAAACATGATGTTAAAATAAATGATCATGAAGAAGAAGATTCTAAAGTTGTTATTTCAAGTATTAATGAACTTAAAAAAGCTAAGATTATAGATAATAATGTAGTTGAATCTAATGTTGATTCGCAGGATAAAGAAGAAATTGAAATAATAAGACCAAATGAAAACTATAAGTTGCCACCTCTTAATTTACTTGATCCTCCTAAAAAGACTAAAAATAATAATCAAGCAGGAATTGAATCTAATATTAATAAATTAGAAGAAGTATTAAGAGAATTTGGAATAATTGGTCATGTTGTTGAAGTAACAGTTGGACCGGCAATTACCCAGTATGAATTAGAACTAAAAGCTGGAACTAAATTAAATAAATTAATAGGAATTAACAAGGAAATAAGTTTAGCTCTTGCTAAAAAAGATGTTCGTATTCAAGCACCAATTCCAGGTAAAAGTACAGTTGGAATTGAAATATCAAATGAAACTCCAACTACTGTTTATATCAAAGAGATAATGGAAAAACTTATTGCTGAAAAATCTAGTAATAAATTAATGGTAGCACTTGGAAAAGATATTTTATCTAAACCAAAATACTGTGAAATTAATAAAACTCCGCATATGTTAGTAGCAGGAGCAACTGGATCTGGTAAATCAGTTTGTATTAACTGTATATTAGCAAGTATTTTAATGACAGCTAAACCTGATGAAGTAAAACTTTTACTTGTTGATCCTAAAAAAGTTGAATTATCTGTTTTTAATGGAGTTCCTCATTTACTTGCACCGGTTGTTACTGATCCAAAAAAGGCAAGCGTTGCACTATCAAAAATAGTAAAAGAAATGGAAGATAGATATGATATTTTTGAAGAAAAAGGTGTAAAAAATATTGGTTCATATAATGATATGATCGAAAAGAAAAATAAAAATCTTCCAGATGATGCTAAATTAAAAAAAATGCCTTATATTGTTGTCATTGTAGATGAACTTGCTGATTTAATGTTAGTTGCAAGTAAAGAAGTAGAAGACTCGATTATGCGTATTACTCAGATGGCAAGAGCTGCTGGAATTCATTTAATTATAGCAACACAAAGACCATCAACTGATGTTATTACTGGTGTTATTAAAGCTAATATTCCATCTCGTATATCATTTGCTGTATCTTCTGGAATTGACTCTAGAACAATTCTTGATATGGTTGGAGCTGAAAAGCTTTTAGGACGTGGAGATATGCTCTTTTTACCAATGGGAGAATCAACTCCAACTCGTATTCAAGGAGCTTGGATAACAGAAGAAGAAGTTAAAAGAATTGTTGATTATACAATTAGTCAACAAAAGGCAATGTATGATGAAAAGATGCTTAATTTAAATTCTGAATCTGATTCTAATTCAAAAACAGATGCTAAGACTGAGTTAAAAGAAGAATATGATGATCCATTATATGATGAGATTGTTGAATTTGTAATAACAAGTGGTAAAGCAAGTGCATCTCTTCTTCAAAGAAGATTTAAGTTGGGTTACAATAGAGCTGCAAGAATTGTTGATTTATTAGAAGAAAGGGGAATAATTGGTCCACAGAATGGATCAAAACCAAGAGAAGTACTTGTAAAACTTGAACAAACTGATGATGAAGCTTAATAAAAAAACTTAATTATTTTGTAAAGTAATTAAGTTTTTTTCATCTAAAAATTCATATAATTGATTGTAACCTTTTAAACAAACATTTTTTATACGATCATCAACACTTCCTATATAATATCCTTTAAAACTAGATAACATAGCATAGTCATTTTCATTATCTCCAAAGACATATATACCTTCATAATCAAGATTATATAAATCCTTTAGAACTTTTATAGTAGAACTTTTATTAATTCCTTTATTTTTTATACAAAAAAATGTTATTTCATCATGCCTGTATTGTAAAAAGTCATAAGTTTTATTATTTTCTTTAAGATCTTCAAATTTTTTTAAAAATTTATTAGTAATTTCATCATTTCTTATAACCAAATTACATCCTATCAAAGAATTATTTAGAAAGTGATCATAATAGTCATCTTTATAAGAATATTGAATTCTTTCAATTTTAGAGTATTTTTTTAATCCTAAAAATTTTTTTAAAATTGTATTATCAAGATCAAATTGTTTAATAATATTTCCTTTATTATCATAAAGAATAGATCCATCACAACAAGATAAAAAATCATATTCTATATTGTATTTTAAAGTCATTTCTTTTAAAGATGCATAACTTCTTCCACTAGAGAGCATAAATAGATTTTTATTCTTTCTAAACTCATGAATTCTTTTATTATTTTCAATTAATTTATCCTCACTTACTAAGTAAGTTCCATCAAAGTCACTTACAATTAATTCCATATTTATCACCAAATCTATTATAACAGGAAATAATTATTTTTTAAAATATATTTCATATATTTTACAATTTGACAAAATAATATGAAAATGATATAATATGCAACTAAAAGGAGATAATATTTATGAAAGTATTGTTTTTAGATATTGATGGTTATGCTGTAAAAGCTGACATTCAAAAGTATGTTAGTAAAATTGAATTATTTGGTGATGATACAATAAAGGATTTTGAATACATAAAAAAATGTATTGAATTTATGATTCTAGAAGCCAAAAAAAATAAGGCAAGCGTTGAAGAGATATCTTTTATTGAAAATGTTTATAAATTTGTAAGTATAAATATGTTTGAAATGTTAAAAGAATATCGTGATTGCTTTTTGGAATATGATAATTTAGCGACATTTGAAGAAAAAAAAGAGTATTATGAATCTTATCAAAAAAATCCTATAACAGAATTTAACAATAAAGAAATTCCTAAATATATGGAATATATTATAGGAACACTTAAATATACTAAATTAATTATTGAAAGAGAAATGGAAAGAGTAAGATGGCAAGGGGGAGAGTTGCATTTACCATTTAAAACAATTAATGAAGATAATGATATTATTTCTTATGATGAAACTGAATCTCCTCTTAAAAGAGCAATTAGTGCTTTAAACAGAATGGAAATTTATGCTATGAATCGTGAAAATGGAAGAGATGATTTTCTTACTGCTTGTTTTATGATTGGAAATAGTGAAATTGTTGATTATGATGAAATTTATACCAAAAAGAATTTAGTAAATGGTGTTAAAGATGGTTTAAAATACCTTCTTGAAACAAGAAAAGTTGATCTTATTGTTGGATGTTCTCATTATACAGGATATCGTGAAGGAAATGCTAAAAATCGTTTATTTTCAGAGGAATTGCCATTTGTGTTAATGCTTCCCGAGTCTCTTTTAAAATTTCATACTGAAAAAGCTCAAATGGGAAAAAGAAGAGAAAGAAGTTCTAAAAATCATCAAATAGATATTATGAAAAATAGAATTGCTGAATTATTTAGAATTAATGCAAGTAGTATAGAGGCAATTCTTGGGGATGATTCCTATCCAAATCTTGCAGCTTTAGAAAATAAAGCAGGAATTCTTTATAGACCTCGTTCTATAAAAGAAATGGAAACAGGAATTGATAATGAAACAGATAAAAGGTTTATAAGACAATTTTCTTGGGAAAAATCAGAGTTAGAAGACATCTTTAATCGTATTCAATCAAAAGATAAAAAACTAGTTTTAGAAAGAAAGAATTAGAGAGAAATCTCTTTTCTTTTTTTTGTCAAAAAGTGTAAAGCTATTTGTTTCTCTTTAATAACTTAGAAAAATTTGTAGTATACTTATATCGATAGGAGTGGAACAAATGTATCTATTAACAAAATCAATACTTGCAATTATGCTTGGTTTTATATCAGCAATTATTCTAGGATTTATTTTAATTCCAGTTTTAAAAAGACTTCATATGGGGCAAAGAATTAGTAGTTATGTAGGAGATAGACATCAATCAAAAGAAGGTACTCCAACATTTGGAGGATTAATTTTTATTATCCCAACTCTTCTTGTAACATTTTCTTTGTTAATAACTCATAAAATGGAGTTAACAGAAGATTTAAAGATGGTATTATTTGTATTTATTACTCATGGAATTATAGGATTTTTGGATGACTATTTAAGTCATAAGAAAAGTGAAAATGAAGGTCTTACAACAATTCAAAAATTATTTATGCAATTATTTATTGCTTTAATTGTTTTTTATTTATATATTAAAAATGGTGGTCAAACATCACTTGTTGTTTCTACTTTAGGAATTAATATAGAAATGAAATGGTTATATGGGATATTCATTTTATTTATTCTAGTAGGTAGTAGTAATGCTGTAAATTTAACTGATGGACTTGATGGACTTGCCGGGGGATTATCAGCAATTTCATTCATTGCTTTTAGTTTAATTTCTTTAATGGTTGGATATACTGATATGGGAATATTTTCTCTTATTTTAACTGGTGCAGTTATAGGATTTTTATTTTATAATGCATATCCTGCTAAAGTTTTTATGGGGGATACAGGATCTCTTTCTTTGGGTGCAGTTATGGGAATGATAGCTATTCTTACTCATAGAGAAGTAACTTTATTAATTGTTGCATTTGTGTTTGTAATAGAAACATTATCTGTTATTTTACAAGTTATTTGGGTAAAAAGTTTTAATAAAAGATTATTTTTAATGACTCCTATTCATCATCATTTTGAAAAAATGGGAATGCCAGAAGTAGATATAGTTCGTATGTTTTGGCTTGTTGGACTTATTCTTGCAATGGCTGGTATTATATTTGGAGTATGGATTTAGAAAGACTTGTCTTTCTTTTTTTGTCAAGTAATTTTATTGATAGAAAAAATTGTTGACATATGCTTAAAAAAAAATTAAAATAAATTTAGATGTTATGTTTTATATTTTTATTTATATAGATTTATTTATATTATATTTTTAGGGATAAGACATAGTCTTAACCGCAGTATTACGGGGATTGGCCAAATAATATTATGGAATAATACTAGAAAGAGGAACAATGAATAATATAGTACTATTCATTTTGCTTGTTATAATTGGAATTGTTATAGGAATAGGAATTGTTTTTCTGATCAATCATTTAAGAGATGCTTCATTCACTAAAAAAGGTGAAGAAATGTTAGAAAAAACTAGAAAAGAAGCAGAAAAATTAAAAAGAGATTCTATTTTAGAAACCAAAGAAGAATTACATAAGTTAAAACTTGAAACAGAAAAAGAGGTTAAAGAAAAAAAAGCTGAAATTAAGGAAGCTGAAAATAGATTAACTCAAAGAGAAAATACAATGGACAAAAGAGATCTATTATTTCAAAAAAGAGAAGAATCTTTAGATGAAAGAGAAGCAAAACTTTCTAATAGACAGACAAGTTTAATGCAAGAACAAGCTAAAATTGAAGAAATTAAACAAGAACAAATTAAAGTGTTACAAGAATTATCAGGAGTATCTAAAGAAGATGCAAAAGTATTAGTTATGGAAAAAGTACGTGAGGCTATGAACTTAGAAATTGCAAATTATATTAAAGAAAGAGAAAATGATGCAAAACTTGAATGTGATAAGAAAGCTCGCGAAATGTTAGTTCATGCTATGCAAAGATATGCAGCTGATGTTGCAGAAGAACAAACAGTTACAGTTGTATCTCTTCCAAACGATGAGATGAAAGGAAGAATTATTGGACGAGAAGGTCGAAATATTAGAACTATAGAAGCAATTACAGGAGTCGATTTAATTATTGATGATACACCAGAAGCAGTCGTTCTTTCAAGTTTTGACCCATTACGTCGAGAAATTGCTAGAGTAACTTTAGAGACTTTAATTAAAGATGGAAGAATTCATCCAACAAGAATTGAAGAATTATATGATAAAACTTGTAAAGAAATGAATATAAAGATTATGGAATATGGAAATGATGCTTTAATTCGTTTGGGACTTACTCATTTTGATCCAAAATTAGTTGAAATAATTGGAAAACTTCATTTCAGAACAAGTTATGGTCAAAATGCTTTAAATCATTCTATTGAAGTTGCAGAATTAGCTGGTATATTAGCTGGAGAACTTGGAGAAAATGTAAATCTTGCTAAACGAGCAGGACTTTTACATGATATTGGAAAAGCAATTGATCATGAAATAGAAGGAAGTCATGTTGAAATAGGTGTTGATATTGCCAAAAAATATCATGAGCCAAATGTTGTTATAAATGCAATTGCATCTCACCATGGTGATGTCGAACCAACTAATGTTATATCTGTAATAGTTGCCATTTGTGATGCATTGTCAGCATCTCGCCCAGGAGCAAGAAATGATTCTTTAGAAAATTATTTAAAAAGATTGGAACAATTAGAGAAGGTAACAGAAGATATTCCAGGAATTGAAAAAACATTTGCAGTTCAAGCTGGACGTGAACTTAGAGTTATTGTAAAACCAGATGAAGTAGATGATTTAGAAAGCTTTAAGATTGCACGTGATGTAAAAGAAAAAATAGAAAAAGAAATGCAATATCCAGGAACAATTAAAATAACTGTTATTCGTGAAATAAGAGCTCAGGAAGAAGCAAAATAATAATATCTAGAAAATAGATATTATTTTTTCATTTAATAATAAAAATTTAACTAATATATTTGTTTTTCGTATTATTTTATATATCTTTGTGATATAATTTTAATGTTTAGGAGGTATCTTATGTATAAAATTATGGATGGAAATGAAGCATGTAGTTATGTTTCTTATTGTTTTACAGAGTTAGCTGGAATATATCCAATAACTCCAGCAAGTCCAATGGCTGAGTATGTTGACAAAGAAAGTATTAATCGTAAAAATTTCTTTGGTAATCCGGTTCGAGTTGTTGAAATGCAAAGCGAAGCAGGAGCAGCAGGACTTGTTCATGGAAGCTTACTTTCAGGAGTTTTAACTACTACATATACTGCAAGTCAAGGACTTTTACTTATGATTCCTAATATGTATAAAATAGCAGGTGAGGGATTACCGTTAGTTATTCACGTTGCATCTCGTTCTTTAGCAACTCATGCTTTATCAATTATGGGAGATCATCAAGATATATATGCTGCAAGGAGTACTGGATTTGCAATGCTTGCTAATTCATCCGTTCAAGAAGTAATGGATTTAACTAGTGTTGCACATTTATCAGCTATTAAAGGACATGTTCCTTTCTTAAATTTTTTTGATGGATTTAGAACAAGCCATGAGCTTGATAAAGTTGAAGTAATTGATTTAGATAAAGTTTATAAATTAATTGATCAAAAAGAATTAGAAAAATTTCGAAGTAGAGGACTTAATATTGATAAACCAAATACATTTGGAACTTGCATGATGGATGATGTGTACTTTCAAGTTTCTGAAGCTAAAAATAAAAACTATGAAAATCTTCCTGATATTGTAAATGAGTATATGGAAAGTATTAATAAAATTACTGGGAAAAATTATAAACCATTTAATTATTATGGAAGTCCAACTGCAGAAAACATTATTGTTGCAATGGGAAGTGTATGTGAAACAATCAAAGAGACTATTGATTATTTAAATAGTCAAGGATTAAATTATGGACTTATTGAAGTTCATTTATATAGACCTTTTAGTAATAAATATTTAATGAAAATTCTTCCTCCAAGTGTTAAGAGAATTGCTGTTCTTGATAGAACTAAAGAAAATGGAAGCAATGCGCCACTTTATTTAGATATGTCAAGTTTTATAAAGGAAAATAATTTAAATATTAAATTATATGGTGGAATATTTGGTTTATCTGGAAAAGATACTACACCTAGTCATATAAAAGCTGTATTTGATTATTTAAGTAGTAATAAAATATTTAATAATTTTACAATTGGAATAAATGATGATGTAACTAACCGTAGTTTAAAAGCTAAGAAATTTTCTATTCCAAGTAAGAACTATGAAATGTTAATTTATGGATTTGGATCTGATGGAATGGTATCAGCATCAAAAGATGTTATTAAAATAACTGGAGCTGGAAGTAATGCATTTGTTCAAGGATATTTTGAATATGATTCTAAAAAATCTGGCGGTGTTACAATATCTCATTTAAGATTTGGTCGAGATGAAATAAAATCTACTTATTATGTTAATAGTTGTAACACTTTAATTGTTACAAAAGATAGTTATTTAAGAAAATATGATATGATTTCTAAATTAAAAGAAGAAGGAATATTTATATTAAATACAGATAGAGATGAAAAAGGAGTTATTGATCTTCTTACAAATCGTGATAAAAACTATTTATTAAAACATAAAATAAAAATGTACATTATAGATGCATCTGGAATTGCAAGTGAGGTTGGTTTACCTGGAAAAATTAGTGCTATTATGGAAGTTTTAATCTTTAAACTATGCCGTATTATAGATTTTAATTATGCAAGTGATGAAATTAAAAAAAGTTTAGAAAAGAAGTTTAAAAATAAGGGGAATGGAGTTTTAGAAAAAAACTTAGAGGCAATTCTTAAAGTATTAGATAATTATAAAGAAATAAAAATAAATAAAAAAGATATTGGTGATATTGAAATAGAAAATGACAAAATGACTTTGTTTGATGTCTTAGAAAGTCGTTTAGGAAATAAGATACCTGTAAGTTCTTTTATAGGAAATTATGATGGTATGACTCCACCTAAAACATCAAGTATCGAAAAGCGTTATACATCAAGTATTGCACCAAGTTATATTAAAGAAAACTGTATTAGTTGTAATATGTGCTCATTTGTTTGTCCTCATGGAGTTATTCGTCCATATTTATTAAGTGAAGAGGAGTATGAAAATGCACCTAGTTATATAAGAGAAAAATGTATTGAAACATCTATTAAAAGTAAACTTTATAAATTTACAATTGCAATGAATATTGCTAATTGTACAGGATGTGGATTATGTAGCAATACATGTCCTGGTAAAAAAGGTAATAAAGCTCTTACCATGAAAGATACAAAAATTTTGTTAGATGAAAAAGAACAGAAGAGATTTGAATATTTAGAAAAAAATATCACTGAAAAAAAAGTATTAGATAAATTTACAATTAAAGGAAGTCAATTGATAAAACCAAAATTTGCATATCCCGGTGCATGTAGTGGATGTGGAGAAACAAGTTATCTAAAACTTATGAGTCAATTATTTGGAGAAAATCTTATTGTTGCAAATGCAACTGGATGTTCATCTATTTATAGTGCATCATATCCATCAACTGCTTACAATACACCATGGGCAAATTCCTTATTTGAAGATAATGCAGAATTTGGACTAGGAATGAAAATTGCAGATCAAACAATGAAAGAAAATTTAAAAGAATTATTAAAAGAAAAGATTAAAACAACAGAAGATAATGAAATAGAATTATTTGATCGTTATCTTGGAGGATTTAGTGGTTCTGATCAAGAGTTATATGATTATGTTATTGAATCTAATGATAAAGATTTAATGCCTTATAAAAACTTTATTAAAGAAAAAACATTCTTTATTGTTGGAGGAGATGGCTGGGCATATGATATAGGATTTTCAGGAATAGATCATGTTTTATCAAATAACTATAATGTAAATATTTTAGTTCTTGATACAGAAGTGTATTCTAATACTGGAGGTCAAGCTAGTAAATCTAGTCGAATGGGAGCTGTTGCTAAATTTGCAGCAAATGGTAAGACAACAAATAAAAAAGATTTATCAAGAATTGCTTTAACTTATAAAAATGCTTATGTTGGAACAGTAAGTTTGGGAGCTAATATGAATCATACAATAAAAGTAATGAAAGAAGCTGTTGAATATAATGGACCAAGTATTATTATTGCTTATGCCCCTTGCATTGCACATGGAATACTAAAAGGAATGTCTAACTCAATTGAAGAAGAAAAACTAGCTGTTGAATCAGGTTACTTTCCACTATTTAGATATCATCCTAATAATGGTTTTTCACTTGATTCAGATGCTGATTTTGATAAGTATTATGAATTTATTGCTGGTGAAGATCGATATCGTACTTTAAAGAAATTAAATCCAGAAAAGTATAAAGAATTATTAGAAAATAATTTAGAATATGCTAAAATTAGTTACAATGATTTATTAAAAAATAAAGATAAAAAGGAATAATATGTAAACTTGATTATTCCTTTTTTTTTAAAATAGAAAAAATAATTGACAAAAATAATCTTTTATAGTATAATATGGACATCTTATTTTTTAGGGGGGGAATATATAATGAAAAGAATAAGAAACTTAATGATTCTAGTATTATCATTGTTTGGATTATTAAATGTTAATGCTGAAACTTTAAATGTTCCACAAACAATTACAATGAAAGAAAAATCATCACTATATTATTTTTCTGGAGAAAAGAAAACAAATTATATTGGTGATTATAATTTCTATCGTAAAGAATTAGTTGATGGAACTTTAGTATATTGTGTAAGCAATATTGATACTAATGCACCAGGTGGATTAACATTATATTTAAAAGGTGAAGTTCAAGATGCTGGACTTGATTATATTATTAGAAATGGTTATCCAAATCAATCATTTACAGGTGATGGATTAAAGGATTACTATATTACTCAATCAGCAATTTGGGAATACTTTGATGAAACAAGAGGAAGTAATAACTGGCCTTATGTATCATTTACAAGTTCATCAAGCGGAATGAGAGGATATGTTTACTACTTAGTTCAAGGAGCACGTGCTGCTAAAACTACAGAACAAGTAGGACCAACTATAAGTGTATCTGGAAATAAAACAATGAAATTATCAAAAGATGCAAAATATTTTGTTTCTGATCCAATGACTGTAAAAATGGAAGGAACAAATGGTACATACAATGTAACACTTGTTAATGCAAAAGAAGGAACACTTGTAAAAAGTGAAAGTGGAGAAGAAAAAACTTCATTTAAAGATGGAGAAAAATTCGTTATTTACGTTCCAAAAACTACAAATACAAGTGGAACTGTAAAGGTTTCTGTAAGTAGTAAAAATACAGTTGCTAAAACTTATGAATATACATCAGGAAAATGGGGATATCAAGATATTGGTATCATCTATAATACTGATATAGAAGCATCAAATGAAATTACTTTAAAATATGATAAAGTAGTAACAAAAGTAAAAATAAGTAAACAAGATATTACAAGTAAAGAAGAACTTCCAGGAGCAACTCTTGAAATTCATGATAAAAATGGAAAACTTGTAAAAAGTTGGGTATCAACAAATGAACCATACTATATTGAAAATCTTGCTGAAGGAACTTATACATTAACTGAAACAAGTGCACCAAGTGGATATAAATTATCAAAAGAGACAGTATCTTTTACTGTAAAATCTGATGGTAGTGTTACAAGTGCAGTTATGTATAATGAACACGAAGTAACAAAAGTAAAAATAAGTAAACAAGATATTACAAATAAAGAAGAACTTCCAGGAGCAACTCTTGAAATTCGTGATGAAAA
>CACZOV010000061.1 GCA_902782915.1 uncultured Erysipelotrichaceae bacterium
CCTTAACTCTCTTGAATTCATTTAATACTACTTCGAATATTTAATAGATTTTTCATCAACGAATATATTCTAGCATAAATAAATATAAAAATCTAGTATTTTTAAATACTAAATGTCAATTAACATATATATCTTGTTATTAAAATAAAAATATTTTATAATAACTCTTAGGAGGAATATGGAAAATTGTTTGTTTTGTAAAATTATAAAAAGAGAAATTTTATCTGAAATAGTTTATGAGGATGATCAGGTATTAGCTTTTTTAGATATTAATCCAACAACAAATGGCGATACTTTAATTGTTCCAAAAAAACATTATAAAGATATAATGGATGTTCCAATTAAAACATTAAATCAAATGCAAGAAGTTTATAAAAAACTATATAAACTTTATAGGGAAAAGCTCAATTGCCATGGACTTACTTTATCAACTAATATAGACTATGGTCAAGAAATAAAGCATATGCATATGCATTTTATTCCAAGATATAAAGATGATAGAATTACTCATCACTCAAATAAAGAAATACTTAAAGATATAAAAGAAATTAAATTAAAATTAAAATAGACATAAATATATATGTCTATTATTAACTAAATTGGTGACCTGTAAGGGGTTTGAACCCTTGAATGTAGCCTTGAGAGGGCTATGTGTTAACCACTTCACCAACAGGCCAAAGACGTTAAATAACCAAACGTCTTTTTTATTCTATCATATTAAATACTATTTTGACAAGCATTTATTTTAATTTTTGACCATCTCTAAATGCATTACCAACCTTTTCTCCTACTTTATAATAGCCATTTTGAAAAGGATCGTATAAAATTGCATTTATTTTACTAGGATCAATTTTTAAATTTTCATCAAGTATTTTTTCATCAACTGATGTATTAATAATTTCTCCAATAACTCCACATCCCGTTTCACTATCTTGATATTCAATAAATTTACATTCCATAGTAATTGGAAAATCTGTAATAATCGGTGCATCAACAAACTCTGATTTTAAAGCGTGAAGATTTGTTCGAATAAATTTATCAGGTGTATTATTAGATGATGTAATTCCAAAATAATCAGCTTCAATAATATGATCTGAATCAGCTATTCCAACAGTAAAAGCACCTCTTTCTTTTATATTTTTTACTGTTTTATGGCTTTCTGTTAAATTAAGGGCTACTCGGGTTGTATCTTGCATCATTCCCCATGCTGCATTCATAACATCAATACTATCATCCTCATTATAAGTTGCAATCATTAAAACAGGCATTGGAAAAATAGCTGCCTTACTACCTAAATTTTTTCTCATTATTAATCTTCTCCTTTTTTACTTATTTCTTGAAACATTTTTTTCATTGTTTCATTATTACTTGTTAATTTCTTAATTGATAAATTCTCCGCTTTATCATTTGCTATTCTTAAGTTTTTTTCACTTGATAAAAGTGCTTCTTTTGTTTTTTGTAAATGATCAATTGTTTTATCAATTTCTTCAATTGCTTTTTTAAACTTTTCCGATGCAATTCGATAATTTCTTCCAAATCCTTCTTTAAAAGTATTAATATTTTCTTCAAAATGAGAAATGTCAATATTTTCATTTTTAACTATTTCTAGTTCTTTTTTATATTCTAATGAATTAATTGCTAAACTTCTAATTAAAGTAATTAAAGGAATAAAAAACTGTGGACGGATAACATACATTTTGTCATATTTATAACTAACATCAACAATTCCTCCATTGTAATATTCATTATCAATTTCAAGAAGTGATACTAAAACAGCATATTCGCAATTTTTTTCTCGTCGATCTTTATCAAGTTCTTTGAAAAAATCTTCGTTTTTATGTTTACTACTAGTTTCATCAGCTTCATTTTTCATTTCAAACATAATGGAGACAATTTCCATTCCATCATCAGAATAATCTCGAAAAATAAAATCTCCTTTTGATCCAGTTCTTGAATCATTATCTTTTTCAAAATAAGCATTCTTAAAAAGAGGTCTTAGTTTATTAAATTCAACATGACAATGTTCCTCTAAAGATTCTCCAATCATTTTAGTTGATTGCCTTGCTTTAAAATCTTTATAATAAGCAATTTGCTCATCTTTATCTTTCAATTTTTCTAAAAAAGAATCTTTTAAATTTTTTTCTTGTAATAAATAACTATTTTTATTTGCTTCAAGTTTACTATTTAATAAATCTATTTCTTTTTCTTTTTCATTTATTGCATCTTTTAAGGCTAAATTACTTTCACTTTCTTGTAATTTTAATTTACTTTCTAAAGAATTAATTTCTAAAGTTTTCTTCATAATCTTTTCTTGATATTCATTTTCAAGTGATACTTTTAAAATTTCTTCTTTATTTTTAATATCTCTTTTTAAAGACTCAATTTCTAAATCCTTTTGACTTAATTTTTCTACTATATCAAGATCCTTTTGATTTTCCATAAGTTTTATTTTGGAAGCTAACTCTTTATTAAAAAAATCTTCTCTTTTTTTAATTTCATTTTCAAATTCTTTATCTCTTATTTGTTTAACAATTGAATTATAGTCAGATTCATCTATTTGAAACATAGTTCCACATTTAGGACACTTAATCTCATTCATAGTATTATACTGCTGTATATCCTCCATCAATTGGAAGAATTACTCCTGTTACATAACTTGCCTCATCAGAACTTAAGAATATTGCACCTGCATTTAGTTCCCCTTCCATTCCATATCTTTTCATAGGTACATGTGTTTTAGCAAATTCTTGAAATTTTTCTGTATCTAAAACTTCTTTTGTTAATTCAGTATAAAAATATCCAGGACAAATACAATTAACTGTTATATTATATTTTGCAAGTTCAGCTGCTGCAGCTCTTGTAAAATTAACAACTCCTCCTTTACTTGAATGATAAGCAATTGTTGGTATTTCATCATTTCCAACAAGACCATACATTGAAGCTATATTAATAATTCTCCCATAATTATTTTTTTTCATAATATTGGCAAAAGCTCTTGTCATTTTAAATACACTAGTAAGATCTGTTTCTATTGTAAAATCCCACTCTTCATCTTTCATGTCTAAAACACCTGCATCTTTAGAAGATCCAGCACAGTTAACTAAAATATCTACTTTACCATATTCTTCTTCTGCAACATCAGCTGCATTTTCAATATCGCTTGTTGATGTTACATCACACTTAATTGGTAATACTTTTACTCCACATTTCTCAAGTTCTTTTTTTAATTCTTCTAGTCTTTCTATTCTTCTTGCAAGTAATACAAGATTTGCTCCCTCTTTTGCAAATGATTTTGCCATTTGTTTTCCGAGTCCAGAACTTGCTCCAGTTATTACTGCAACTCTACCTTTTAAATTAAACATATATTTACCTCCATAATAACTTTAACAACAAATAAGAAATTTGTAAATAGTTTTAACCTTTTTTAAACATAAAATAGATCTAAATATCTTTAATACCTTTTATTAATAATATAATTATCCAAATCAAATCCATTATTAATCGCAATTTCAATTAATTTATCATAACTTGCATTTTCTATTTCTAAAACCTCAATATAAGCAATAGGAAAAAATGAAGTTGCACAACCAAAATAATTAATTAAATCAACCCTTAATCTTTCTATATCTATTTCTTCCATAAATAATTCTCCAAATTATTATAAATATTTAAATAAACATTAAAATTTTCTTTATCATACATATATGATCTACTTAATCTAATATAAAATACAATTATAAATAAATTCTTTTTATATTCTATGTCTCGATCTGAAAACTTAAGTAAATAATCTATTTCTACAAATAGTAATGAACTAGAAAGAACTGCAAAATAAAAGTCATATAAAGGATCAAAAACTAAAGGATAGGGATCTATTACTCTTAAAGTATTATTTTCTATTAAAAAATTATGAGCTCCAAAGTCACCATGTAATAAATATTTAGAAATCTTATATTTCTTTAAATTATTAAGAGCAATATAAACTTTAGTTGCATCAATATTTGAAATTTTTTCTTTAGCATATTCTATTTCTGAAAGTAAAAACTCATACGGATCATTCTTTGAATATTCTAAATAACCATAAAAATCAGCATTATATTTTACATAACTTCTTGTTATTTGATAAAGTTCATCAACAATTTTTTTAGGATCTAGTTTTATTTTTTTTAAATTTAATCCATCTATAAATAAAAAACAAATATATCCAAGTTCTTTATTAACATAAACTAAATCTTGAAACCACTTATTCTGATTATAATATTTAAAAAACTCAATTTGATAGTTTAACTCAGATTCAGTCATTGTTTTAATTAAATACTTTTTATTAACACTAAAAACTAAAGAATCAGTTGTTCCATCATCATATTTTTCTATTTCATCAATTTCTATTTGTAATTTATTTTTAATATCTAAAATGATATCGTCCATATCATCACCTAACTTTATTATTTAAAATAATCACGTTTTTTAAAAGAATAAGTTAAAAACTTTGTAAAAGCCCTTGTATTAGAAAGCCAAACAAAACGAACATTATTTTTTTGATTATTAATAATTTTTTCAACCATAAATTCTGCAATTGTTTCTGGATAATCACCCAAAATATTATATATTTTCTTTGTTTTATCATCTAATTCTATTTTTTCTCCATCTCCAAGGGATCTAGTTATAAAATTAGTTATCATAATACCAGGTGTTATCTTTCCAATTAAAATATTTTGATTTAATTCACTACTTTCATGGGCAAGAGCTTCAGTAAAATAAGTAACTGCTCTTTTACTAGTTCCATATATTGATAAACCAGTTATAAGTGCATTATTACTTCCATGTCCTTCAACATTATAAATAGCTCCAAATCCTTGATTTTTCATAACTTTAAAAATCAACTTAGAACAAAGAATAGTTCCTTTTAAATCAATATCAATTAAACGATTAATAACAGAACTATCCAGATCCCAAATTGGAGTATTTGGTTGATTAACACCAGCATTATTAATCCATATATCAATACTATTAACTTCTTTTAAAGTATTTTCTATTAAATTATTAATATCACACTCATTTGTTATATCAGTTTTAAAAGATAAGATCTTAGAATTACTATTAATACTTTTTAATTTTTCTTTAGCATTCATAAGTTCTATTTCATTAACATCACAAAGAACAACATTAAATCCCCTCTTATAAAATAACTCTATCATACTATAACCAAAACCTCTAGCACTTCCTGTAATAACAACTGTTTTCATATAACACCTCTTTTAATATTATAAAATATAAAATTAAAAAGATCTAGATATATTTCTATTTTATTTCAACACCTAAAACAGATACAAGATCTTTTGCTTGCATTGAATCAATAATCATTCCAGCAATTGAATATTTATCAAATGAAATACCACTAATATCACTTCTTGAAAAGTCAATTTTTTTAAACTAGTATTTAAAAATTCTGATCTATTAAAATCAACTTCATTTAATTCTATATTTTTAAGTTCTACATCAA
>CACZOV010000062.1 GCA_902782915.1 uncultured Erysipelotrichaceae bacterium
AAATGAAGATTCTAATGTTTTAAAAAATAAAATACTAGAAATAATTGAATCAGATAGTATTAATATAAAACAAGAAAATGTATTAGAAGAAGTAAAAAGAATTATTCAATCTATTCCTAAAAGTATTACAACAAAAGAAAAAGTTCGTTTAGTTTATATTACTTTAGGTAAATTATTTAGTTATGATTATCGAGTTGCATATGATATGAAATATGCCTATGAAGAGGCAGCTTTTTCTGATACTTTTATTGGAAAATATCAAACATGTATTCAAATATCTGAAATTTTAAGTTTAGTTTTAAATTCTTTTGATGGTATTGAAGCAAATGTAATTAATAGAAGTCTTGAAAATATAAGAGGTTCATATGGAGATGGACATCAAGCAGTTGAAGCTAAAGTTAAAATAGATGATAATAATTATGAAACTTATTTATTAGATTTAACACTTGACTTGTACCTAATTCAATCAGGTTGTAGAACAAAACATTTTGCATTTGAAAGTGGTACTTTTGGAGAATATGATATTATTCCTCAAATAGAAACCGAAGAAATGGATCAAAAATTAAATCTTATTAAATCTAATTACACTGATATAAAAATTAAAAGTATAAAAGAATATTTGAAAAAAATTGATTTAACTAATCAAAAGGAACAAGATAAACTTCAATTAGAACTTATTGTTATTGATTCTTTTTTAAATCCTTTTAATGGTTATCATGAAGGAAAACAATTTTTAAATTTATTATTTAAAGAATTATTAGATGAAAATTATAAAGAATTTAATATTTATTTTTTAAAAGAGGAAAGTGAAATAAAACTTAGAACATTTTATAAAATAGAACTTAGTGATGATACAAAATGGATTTTTTATAGTAATAATTTAGGTCTTATTTCCGTTTCAGAAAATATTATAAAAGATCTTCTTGAAAATGGCTGGGAAACAAGAAGTTTAAACTTAGAACAAGAATTGTTTGATATAGAAAAGAAGAAATGAAAAATCATTTCTTCTTTTAAGCTTCTTTATATTCAGTTAAAGTTATTTTAGTTGTATTTTCTTTTCCATCACGAAGATAGGTAACAGTTATAGTGTCTCCAGCATCGTATTTATAAAGCTCATATCTTAAATAAGCAACGTTTAAAATTTTATTACCATTTAATTTAGTTATAACATCGCCCTTTTTTAAATTTGATTTTGAGGCACCTGAATCTTTTGATATTTCAACAACTACTACTCCATCAGTTATATCTTGATCTAACATGATTCCACTTCTATATAAAGAATATGTATCAGTTGCATTGATCATACTAATTCCAAGCATAGGTCGAACAATTGCTTTACCAGTTTCTAAATTTTCGATATGACTCATAGCATATTCAATAGGAATTGCAAATCCCATACTTTCAACTTCTGTTTGAACAAGTTTCAAAGAAATAATACCAATTACTTCACCTTTAGCATTTAATAAAGGTCCACCAGAATTACCAGGATTAACTGCTGCATTAGTTTGTAATACTTTCATGACGTAATCATTTGTATTTCCAGATATACTTACAGTTACCATTCTATCTTTTCCAGAAAGAATACCATCAGTTACAGTTCCTCTATACTCATATCCAAGTGGTGAACCAATTGTAAAGACAGTATCACCTACTTTTGATTCTTCACTAGTTCCAATAACTGCTACATCAATAACATCACTTTTATTAATTCTTACAACTGCTAAGTCTAAGTATTCATCACTTCCTAAAACAGTTCCTTCAATTTCTTGATCATCACTTCTAATTAAAGTTATTTTAGTAGCATCACTTATTACATGATGATTAGTTAATACATATCCATATTTATCGTCTGTTTTATAAACAAATCCTGATCCAGTTGATTGAATTTGATCTCCTTTATAATTTCTTATCATAAGAACTGCATCATATACTTTTTCAACACTTGCAGATAAGGATCCATCATTTACTATAACAGTTCCACTACAAGAGCGGCAAGTATTATTATTACTTAGATTAAGACTACTACCATCTAAAGTACTATTAACAGTTATATAATACATTAATAGTCCTCCAAGCATAAAAGCAACAAATAAATAAATAACTAAATTAATTCTATCTTTCCCTTTCATCTAAATCACCTCTTATATTTTTTAAATCATAATAATTCTTTGGAAATCCCATTCCATCTAAAACTTTATCTATTTTAATACTATGTAAATTTAATTCTAAATTATCTAAATTATGTTTTATTTCTTCAATTAAATTAGAAAATTCATCAAAACTTAACATCTGTTTTAAAATAATTATTAAAGCAAATACATCTTTTTTACCATATATATATTCATCATCCATAATTGGAATATTCAAAAGTCTATGATAATTATTATCATTTATTTGTCTTTGAGTTTTATTAGAGAATAAAATATCTTCATGAGCGCATAAATTTCTATAATTTGATAATATAGTTAAATAATTTGATAAAGTATCTATATCTAAATTATATAAATTAGCTATACTCATTTGATCTTCTTTTTTTAAAATCGAATAAAGTTCTCCTACTATTCCAAATGATAAAACTTTTAC
>CACZOV010000063.1 GCA_902782915.1 uncultured Erysipelotrichaceae bacterium
CAAGATAAAAGTAAAGATGATAAAATCACTTATGTTGATTATGTTGGAACACTTATGAGTGGAATTACAACAATTATTAATATTATTACTTATGTTTTGATTGCTTTTGTTGCTATTAGTTTAGTTGTATCTAGTATTATGATATCAATTATTACTTATATAAGTGTACTTGAACGTACTAAAGAAATAGGTATATTAAGAGCAATTGGTGCAAGTAAAAAAGATGTAACAAGAGTATTTAAAGCCGAAACTATAATAGAAGGATTTGTTGCAGGTGTTATGGGAATAGTTGTTACAGTACTTCTATGTTTTCCAATTAATCGTATTGTAAATAACCTAACAGGTGTTGATAATATAGCTAAACTTCCAATTATGGGAGGAATAATATTAATAATTATAAGTGTTGTATTAACACTTATTGCAGGACTTATTCCTTCACGTTTAGCAAGTAAAAAAGATCCAGTTGAGTCACTTAGAAGTGAATAAAAAATAGATTAAATATTAAAAAGATACCATTTTTTTGGTATCTTTATTTGTAATAAATATCTAAATCAACACTATTTTCACTTATACCATCAATTTTTAAAAGAGATGTTACTTGCCATAATAAATAATTCCCTTGATAATTTGTTTTATCTGTATAATGAGCAAGCCAAATGTTAGAGTTATCATAATTCATCCAAACATTTTCTAAATAATATTTTGAGCTATATAGCATTGCTTTATATCCATGTTCTTCTATAGTTTTTTCAAATGATAAATAAGCATCACTTAAAGTATGTAATGAAATTTGGTAATTATTAAAACTTGACCAGTTTTCCCAATCATAAGCAATTGGAAAATCTAGTTTTTCGCCTTTTAATTCATTTATAACCCATAAAGCTGTCTTTTTTCCTTCATCAATTGATGTTGCAACATTATAAATATAAACTCCTATTTTTAAACCAACTTCTTTGGCACCTTTCAAATATTCAGAAAAATATGGATCAATTTCTATTTCTTTTCCTTTATTTTTTTGAACTCCAATTCTCATAATTACAAATTCTATTCCTGCATTTTTAACTTTTGAAAAATCAATTTTTCCTTGCCATTTGGAAATATCAATTCCAATTTCTGTATTGTCATTTTTATATTCTTTGATAATTTTATCTATCTTAATATAATTTGGTTTAGTAGTAGTAGTTTTATTTTTTTCAAGAACATATAAATTAAATTTTTTTCTTGCCTCATTAAAAGAATTATCTTTAATAACAAATTCTAGATCTTGATAATTACCTAGCTTTTCTACGTCAAATTCTCCTAAAACTTCACAAGATGGTGTCTCATCATAGTTATCTCCGAATGAGATCTTAGAACATAAACTATTTTTATCATTTAAAAGAATGGAAATATTACTACTGCTATTTATAAATACAGGTGGTGTTGTATCTTTTACTTCATATTCAATTTCTTTTTTGTATAGTCTTTTTTGATAAAAAAACTCTAAAGTAAATGTTTGCTTTCCAATTTTTTCTGTATTTAACTTTTTTTCTATTATTTCTATATTAGAATTATTTACTAAGTTAATACTTGAGACTTGATCGTAAACTTCAAATATATTGTTATTTAAGTTGATAATAACATCATCTGGTATTTTATATTGATTATATCCACATCCAGTTAAAAACATTATTAAAATTAATATAATAATCTTTTTCATAGTTTCACCTGCTAATAAAAGTATATACCATATTTTAAAAAAATTGTATAGATTTGTAAATTGAAAAATAATATTATTTATTGTAAAATGATAAAAAGGAGGTAGAATATGAAAAAGGCATTTGATAGAATAACTAATTCTATTATAGGATTATCTATTCTTACGTTGATTATTGGTTTTATACTTATAATTTTTCCAACGGTTACTTTAGAGACACTTGGAATAGTAAGTGGAATTTATTTAATAGCACATGGAATAGTTTTATTGATGTTAGAAATGAAATTAATAAAAATATTTGTACCATTTGAAAACGTTATAATAGGATTTTTTTCTATTCTTTTAGGATTTATTTTATTAAGTAAGCCAGAAAGTATATCTTTTTTACTTGCAACTATACTTGGTATATGGATGATAGTTACTAGTATTAATAGTATTAAAGTTGCATTATTCTTTAAGAATGTAAAAGCATTTCCATGGTTATATGTACTTATTATTGGAATACTTGATATTATGCTTGGCTTTTTAGTAATATTTAATCCATTTGAAGCAGTTACTACTTTAACAGTATATCTTGGAATTATTTTAATAATTCATTCTATACTTAATATTTTAGATATGATAATTTTAAAGAAAAACGTTAAAGAAAAAGAACAACATATAAAAGAAATGTTTCAAAAGTTTATACCTAAGATTTAAAGATCAGAAATGATCTTTTTCTTGTATTTATGAAAATTTATAGTATAATAAATATGAAAATGATTTTCAAATTTGGAGTTTTATATGAAAAGAAATGATGGATATAATACAAAACAAAAAGAATTAATTCTTGATGTTATAAAAAAAGAAAAAAAAGATTTTACTGTAAAAGATCTTTATAAAAAGTTAAATAGCAAGGTTGGTTTAACAACTATTTATCGATTAGTTGATAAATTAGTTTTAGATGGTATATTAAATAAAGTAATAGGGAAGGATAATACTTTATACTATCAATATTTGGAAAAATGTAATAATTTAAACCATTTTTATTTAAAATGTGAAATTTGTGGTAATACAATTCATATTGATTGTGATTGTATAGAAGAGTTGAATTCACATATTACCAAAAAACACAAGTTTAAATTAAATAAAGAACATATTATTATAAATGGAATTTGTAATAATTGTATAGAAAAAAGTGATTAATATTAAAATTACTAGTTTTAATTCTTTCATATTTTATAGAAAGTCCAACAGGAACAACAATTGTTCTTATAAATATGTTTGTTTTTTTAGTATTTAAATAGGAATTTACTAATAAATTAAGTATAATTTATTATAAGAAGTAATTTCTAATTTTAGGAAGTAAATTACTTCTTTTTTCATGTTATAATATTTTTAAGGAGCAAATGATGGAAAGAACTTATATAGCAATTGATTTAAAATCTTTTTATGCCTA
>CACZOV010000064.1 GCA_902782915.1 uncultured Erysipelotrichaceae bacterium
GGAATATCAAAAGTGGTATCTGAAGAAAAAGATAAACCCAAAAAAATTCTATTCTCAATACTACCAATTTCTATCTTTATAAATATTTTATTAACTATTTTTTTAATTTTTACAAGTCGTTTTATTGCTTTAAATCTTTTAAAAAATGAAAATGCCTACCTTCCTATCCTTGCAATTAGTTTAGTACTTCCATTTGATTCTTTATCAAGTATCTTAAGAGGATTCTTTTTTGGAAAAGAAAAAATGATCCCTCATGTAATAAGTAATTTAATAGAACAAGTTGTAAGATTATTATTCATGATACTAGTTCTTCCAACAATATTAAAAAGAGGATTAATTTTTACAACAACTAGTTTAATTTTAATAAATGTTTTATCAGAACTTGTTTCAAGTTGTATTTTAATTTTCTTTTTACCGAAAACATTTAAAATAGAAAAAAAAGATCTAAAGCCAAGTTTTAAAACTTCTAAAAATGTTTTAGAAACATCTCTTCCAACAACAGCTACAAGAATTATTGGAACAATTTCTTATTTTTTTGAACCAATTATATTAACATACTCATTAACTAAAGTTGGCTATACAACAAATTTTATTGTAAGAGAATATGGAGTAATAAATGGTTTTGTTATGCCAATTCTTTTACTTCCAGGTTTCTTTACTAATGCAATTAGCAGTGCCCTACTTCCTGTTATATCAAGAGAATACTCAAAAGGAAATATTAATTATACAAAAAGAAAACTAAAGATAGCACTTATTTTTTCTATTTTAATTGGATCATTTTTTACTATTATTATTTTTCTTTTTCCAGAATTTTTCTTAAATTTCTTATATAAAACAACAACTGGTGCAAACTATATTAAAAAAATTTCATTTATTTTTCTTCTTTATTACATTGAAGCACCTCTTGCAGCATTCTTACAAGCTAGTAATCGATCAAATGAAATGATGTATGATAATTTTATAGGAGTTTTATTTAAAACAATTTTTTTATTTCTTCTAAGTTTTATTAAAGGAATAGGTTTATACTCTCTTTTAATTAGTTCCGGAATTAATATTTTAATTACAACCATAAGACATATTAAACATATAAAAAGACTTTTTAATAATTATAAATAATAATTTATTTCGACAATTTTATTTATATTTATAAGATATAGTTTAAGTGGTGATAAAATGAAACTATATCTTGATTTAATTTTTTTAGAAAATATATGGTTTGATTTTTTATTACTCCTCTCTGTTTCTATTTTATTAAAAAGAAATATAAAATTAAAAAGAATAATACTAGGTTCTATTATAGGAGGAATAACTTTTTTTATCTTATTTATTAATATGAATGCCATAACCTTATTATTATTTAAAATAATAGTTAGTATCCTTATGATAATTACTACATTTTCTTTTAAAAATATAAAATATACTTTTATAAATATAAGTTATTTTTATTTAACAAGTATTATTTTAGGAGGTGGTATGTATTTATTAAATGATTTATTTTCTTATTCTAATAAAGGACTTATATTTTATAAAAATGGCCAAGGAACTAATTATATTTTTCTATTAATTTTAAGTCCTATTATAATATTTTTTTATGTTAAAAATAGTTTAAAACTAAAAAATGAATATAGTAATTATCATAAAGTAGATCTTCTCTATAAAGGTAAACTTTATCATTTAACTGGTTTTTTAGATACAGGCAATCATCTAAAAGATCCATTTAAAAAAAGAGGCATTATTTTAGTAAATTTAAAACTTGATTATAACTTAGAAAATGTTATTTATACTCCATATCATTCTTTAAATAACACTAGTATTTTAAAGTGTTTAAAGATTGATAAATTATATATAGATAGTATAGAGTTTAAAAACTATTTAATTGGATTAGCAACTAGTAATTTTAAAATAGATGGAGTTGATTGTATATTACATAGTAGTATGAAAGGAAAATTAAAATGATTGGAATATTAAATTTAGTTGGTTATCTTAGTAATTTATTTCAAGATATAACAAGTATTTTTTATGTTGGTGCAACAGATAAATTACCTCCTCCTTTATCAAAGGATGAAGAAGAATACTATCTTGTAATGGCTAGTGATGGCGATTCATTTGCTAGAGATAAATTAATTGAACATAATTTAAGACTTGTTGTATTCTTAGCTAAAAAATATGAAAATACAGGAGTTGATTTAGAAGATTTAGTTTCAATTGGAACAATTGGACTTATGAAAGGAATCAAAACTTTTAGTATGGATAAAAATATTAAACTTGCAACCTATGCATCTCGTTGCATTGATAATGAAATATTAATGTTTTTAAGAAAAAATAAAAAAA
>CACZOV010000065.1 GCA_902782915.1 uncultured Erysipelotrichaceae bacterium
GTATCAAATCCATAATCCTTTGGTCTTTCAAAAGTAACACGAATATATTCTTCACCATTTTCTTTTTTTCCAATATTTGAAAATACCCCTAATGTACCATCAGGATATTTAGCAAATTCATAAGTCATAATATTATCACTCTCCTATTCTCTAATGGTAGGCTATTATTTTTCATAATTACATATACTTTATCTTTAACCTATTTATAATATTATAATCTATATTTTTTAAAAAATCTATATGATTTCAAAATTTAAGAGAAATTGTTACTGTTTAAAAGTTCTTAAGAATAAAGCGCACTACTCATTGTAAGTTATGGAGCACTTTAGTGCTCCGCTACGATATGTTTTTAAGTATTCGTAGCGGACAACTATAGTTGTCCATAAATTTATTAATTCTTGTCAATTCGCCAACTTTTTTATTTTCTCCAAACTATACCCATTCTTATCATTACTTTTTAATTTATTATTTATATATCACTCGTTTATTGAATGAACATTGAAATTATTTCAAAGGGTGCCAAAGAGAGCGAATTCAATAAGGACACTTTTGAATTCGCTCATATATCAAGGGTTTGCTCAATATAAAAATATCAAGCTGTTTTTTTAATATTTTTCATATTTTCTTGAAAAGCCTTTTCTAATTCATATTCATTTGTTGGAATACTAATAATTCCCACTCCTGCATAATGAATATCAATTTGTTGATGTTTTTTTCCATCAATTTTTACTTTTTCATAAACATATATTTTATCAATCAATTCATTTACAATTTCTGGTGTCAATTCTTTGATTTTAGTATATTTTCTAACTTTATCTATAAATGCCTTTAAATCAACTTCTGTTTGAGTAATTATATCAAGAGTAGTATTTAATTCATTGATTTTATCTTTTAAGTCTTTTTGCTCTTTTTCGTAATTCATTGATAAAGTTGCAAATCTTTCATCTGTAATTTTACCAGAAATATTATCTTCGTAAATATGCTGTATTAATTTATCAATATCTTTTACTCTTTTTTCATATTGTCCCAATAATTTTTTGTTTGAAATATCTTCTTTTTGCTGTTCTTCTAATGAAGCATCTAGTTTATTTTGTATAAATAAATCTTCAAAACAAGAAATATAAGATACAACTTGCTGAATATTATCTAAAACAAGTTCTTTAAGCACAACATCTCTAATATTATGACTCGTACATTTTTTAGTTGTGTTATTTTTGTAATTGGAACATCTATAAAATTCTTTATTTGGTCTTAACTTAACTGGAGAACAATAATATAATTTTGCTCCACAATCTTTACAAAATAGGTGACCAGAAAATATACTAATCTTTCCTGATTTTATAGGTCTTCGCTTATTTTTTCTAAGTCTTTGTACCGTGTTCCAAGTTTCATCATCAATTATTGGCTCGTGATGATTTTTAAAAACTTTCCAACTTTCTTTTGGCAAAATAATTTTAGTGTGGTCTTTGAAAGACCTTTGTGTTGATTTAAAATTTACAGTATCGCCAATATATTCTTGTCTATCTAATATTTTGTGTATAGTAGAGTCATACCAATAATGTTCTACTTCATTAGGTGTATTAGAAGTTTTTATCCCAATACTATTTTTATATTCAGTTGGTGTTAATACTCCTTGTTTTCTTAACATTGTTGCTATTTGTGATGGATTATGTCCTTGTATAAATAAAGAAAATATTTCTCCTACAATTTTTGCAGCAGACTCATCTATTAACCATTTGTTATTATCATTAGGATCTTTTTTATATCCATAAGGTGGGCAAGTTGTAAGCGGAATACCAGCATTACCTTTATTTTTTACTACTGCTCTGACTTTCTGGCTTGTATTTTTAGCATGCATTTCGTTGAACCAATCCTGTATTGGAAGAAAATCATTTAATCCCTTATCAGTATCGATATTATCCATTATTGCAATATATCTAATATTTAATCTTACAAAATCTTCTTCTAATAATTGTCCTACTATAAGTCTATTCCTACCAAGTCTTGAATGGTCTTTTACTATTATTGTACTAATTTTTCCACTTTCAGCAAGTTCCATCATTTCCATAAAGGCAGGTCTTGTAAAACTTGTTCCAGAATAACCATCATCTATAAATGTTCTAGTGTTAAAAAAGTTATTATCCTTTGCATATTTACTTAAAATTGATTTTTGATTTTTAATACTATTGCTTTCTCCTGCCAATTCATCATCTCTTGATAAACGGCAATATAAAGCTACTATTTTCTCATTATTTGACTGTCCCATAAATCTCTCCTTTCCTTAGACAGCCGAA
>CACZOV010000066.1 GCA_902782915.1 uncultured Erysipelotrichaceae bacterium
ATCTTAGATCTAAATTTGATAAAGAAATAATAAAGCTTTGTATAGGAGAATATAAATTAGATAAGATTATTTATTCAACTGAAAATGAATATTTAATTGAGTATTATAAAAAAATAATTGTTGGTATGACTGAAGATGTTCGAGTTATTTTAATTAATTTGTCTAGTCGAGTTACTTTGATGAGAAATATTAGTAAGTTTAAAAGAGAAGAACAAAAAAGAATTGCTAAGGAAAGTTTAGAAATTGTTGCTCCAATTGCACATCACTTAGGAATTTATAAATTAAAAAGTGAACTTGAGGATCTATCTTTAAAAGTCTTAAAACCTGATGTATATTATGATATTGTAGAAAAACTTTCTAGTACTAAGAAGGAAAGAGATAATTTGATTTTTAAGATGACTGAAGAAGTTAAAAAAATACTTGATGATTATAATATTTCATATGAGATAAAGGGTCGTAGTAAAAGTATTTATAGTATTTATAATAAGTTATCTAAGGGACGTAAATTTAATGATATTTATGATTTATTTGCTCTTAGAATAATGGTTGTAGATGAAGCTACTTGTTATTTAGTGCTTGGTTTAATTCATTCAAAGTTTAAACCTATTCCTAAACGTTTTAAGGATTTTATAGCTATGCCTAAAAGTAATGGATATAGAAGTTTACATACAACGGTTTTTGGAGTTGATAATACTTTATTTGAAATTCAAATTAGAACATTTTTAATGAATGAAGTTGCTGAAAATGGACTAGCTGCTCATTGGTCTTATAAAGAACAAAGAAGTGCCGATACAGATCATTTATCTTCAACTGATCAAAAGTTAGAATTTTTTAAAACAGTAATTGATAATTATCAAGAAAATGTTGATAATTATGTCTTTGAAGAAATAAAAGATGATAAAATGCATGGAAATATTTATGTTTTTACTCCAAAGGGTGATGTAATAGAACTTCCAAGTGGAGCAACTCCAATTGATTTTGCATATAAAGTGCATACTAAAGTTGGGGAAGAAATGATTGGTGCTTATGTTAATAATAAAATAGTTCCTTTAAATTATATATTAGAAGATGGTGATGTTGTAAAAATTAACACTAGTAAAAATTCTAGTGGTCCTAAATTATCTTGGCTTAAAATTGCTAAATTAAATCAAACTAAGAATAAAATAAAATCTTATTTTGGACGAGAAAGAAAAGATGAAATTATTAAATATGGAGAATCTATTATAGAAAAATATCTTCATAAAAAGCATATTGCATCTAAAGATCTTTTTAGTGATCTTAATTTAAAGAAAATACTAAAAGAATTAAAATGTAAGGATCTAACAGATTTATATTTACAAATTGGTAATAATAAATTCAGTCCTAAAACAGTTGTTGAAATTATTTATCCTGATAAGAAAATAGAAATAAAAAAAGAAATTATTACTAAAAACAATAATGATATTAATGTTTCAGGAAATACAAATATTAAAGTTAATATTGCATCTTGTTGTCTTCCTATTCCACATGATGAAATAGTGGGATTTATTACTAAAAATAATGGAATAACTATTCATAGAAAAACATGTTTTAATATAAGAAATAATGACCGATTAATAGATGTTTCCTTTAAAGAAAATACTAAGAATAATTATTTTACTAAAATTAAAGTTTATAGTATTGATAATTCAAGTCATTTAGCTGATATAATTGGGAAGATATCATCAAGTGGAATTATTGTAAATAATGTTGTTACTAATATATTTGAGCTTAAATATAATTATTTAATTAGTTTTTATGTTAAAAATAAAAAAGAGTTAGAAAATATTATTAGTAATTTAAAGAAATTAGATTATGTTTTAAACGTAGAAAGAGTGGAAAGATGAGAGTAGTTGTTCAAAGAGTAAAAGAATCAAGTGTTAAAGTTAATGGATGTATTGTTGGATCTATTGGATATGGTTTTATGTTACTAGTTTCTTTTACCAATACTGATACAGAAGAAATTATTGATTATATGGTAAGAAAAATTTTAAATTTAAGGATCATGAATGATGAATTTGGAGTTATGAATAAAAATATTATTGATAGTAAGGGATCAATTCTTTCTATTTCACAATTTACTTTATATGGAGATTCAAAAAAAGGAAATAGACCAAGTTATGTAAATGCTTTAAATGGAAAAGATGCTAGTAAACTATATGATTTATTTAATGAAAAATTAAAGAAATATATTCATGTTGAAACAGGAATTTTTGGTTCTGATATGGAAGTTGCTTTAATAAATGATGGTCCGGTTACTATTTTACTTGAAAAGGAGAAGGAATTTTGTGATAAATAGTTATCCATCACTTGATTTACATGGTGAATATGTTGATAGTGCAATTTTCTTGACAAAAGAGTTTATTAACGATAATATATTTCTTAAAAATGAATTTGTTTGTATTATTCATGGAATAGGATCAGATACATTAAGAAAAGCAGTTCATGATTATTTAAGACATGAAAAAATGGTAGACTCTTATAAAAGAGATTTTATAAATCCAGGAGTTACTATTGTAAAATTAAAAATATAGATAGGAGATTTTATGAGTAAATTAATTGTAATATCAGGACCAAGTGGTGCTGGAAAAGGAACAGTTGTAAAGGAATTATTAAATATTTATAAAGAAAATAATGATAAAGTTCATTTATCAATTTCAGCTACTACAAGACTTAAAAGAGAAGGAGAAGTAGATGGAGTTAATTATTATTTTATTAAATATAATGACTTTTTAAAAAAAATTAAGAATAATGAGTTTTTAGAATATAATAAATATGGAACTGGAAAGTTTTATGGTACTTTAAAAAATCATGTTCTAGAATATTTAGAAAAAGGATATGATGTAATTCTTGAAATAGATATTAATGGGTATAGACAAGTTATTAAAAATTATAAAGATGCAGTTGGAATATTTATTATGCCACCTAGTTTAGAAATACTTGAGCAAAGATTAAGAAATAGAAATACTGAAACCAATGAACAAATAGAAAAACGTTTAGCAACTGCAAAAGAAGAAATAGAAAATAAAGATATCTATCCTTATATAGTAATAAATCAAGAAGGAGCATCATTTGATGCTGCTTTAGAAGTTTATAAAATTATAAAAGATGAAAAATAATAAAAAATATGGAGTATTTATATCCATATTTTTATTTATACCTATTAATAATTTAATATATTTATCATATTATTAATTATGAATATTATATCTAGTTTTATTTTAACAAGTATAGCTGGATTATCAACTTTACTTGGATATTTTATTATTTTTGTTAAAAGTGATAAGAATAAAATAATAGCTTTTTCACTTTCTTTTTCAGGATCAGTTATGTTAACTATTTCAATTATTGATCTAATTCCATCATCTTTTAGTTATTTAAATCAATATAATTTAATTTTTAAAATTTTAGTTTTTTTCTTTTTCTTTTTATTAGGTTCATTTTTATCTAGTTATATATCCCATAAGGCTGGATGTGACTCTAATAATTTAAAACGAATAGGTATTGTATCTGTAGTTGCAATTATCATGCATAATATACCAGAAGGAATAATAACTTTTATGGTTTCAGGTGTTAATTTTTTTATTGGATTAGAACTTGCTATTGCAATTAGTATGCATAATATACCAGAAGGTTGGTATTAATATGTATCACAGTGGAAATATATTTAATTAATTGTATTTTTAGTTTTATATGGTCTAATAATTATATGACCCTTTTTTTTAGTTAAAAGTAAAGTAATTGATAAAAATAATTAAAAATTAATAAATTTATGAATACAAAAAAATAACTGTTGACAATTCGAAAAAATATATTACAATATATAATAAATTATTAGTTATAAGGGGGGGCATATATGAAAAAATATTATAATTGCTTTGAAGACATTATGATGATTGATTATTCTAATTTGAATGAAGAGCAAGTAAACAAAATAGATTTTTGGATAAATAAATTTACACCATCTATTGAAATTTGTAATAAAATGGTTCCAAATTTTGAATTATATATAAAAAATGATAACGTTGATTATAATTTTATAGAACATAAGAATAAATCTATAATAATTGGAAAAATTGCTGGCGTTGAAGCAAATATTGGAAAATATGTTTCACAAGTCTATCAAAGATTGTTAATTAATAAAGAAATTATTTTTGTTCATGCATCGAGTGTTTGTAAAAATGATCATGGAGTAATTATAATTGGAGATTATGGTCAAGGAAAAACATCTGTTGCACTTGGATGCATGTTAAAAGATGATGAAATATTATTTTTATCTGATAATGGAGTAGCTATTAAAGATAATCAAATAATAGGATATACAAAATCAATTTCATTAAGACAAGCTAACAGCAAGATGTTATCTTTATTTAATAATGATAAGAAATTTGATTATGTAAATAGAACATATTTTGATTATGATTTTGAAAACGGAAAAAATGTTGAAATTTCATCAATTGTTATTCCACATATAAATGCAGAAGATAATAATAATTATTATGTAAATGAAAATATTGCAAAATTTTATTTATATGAAAAATTATCTTCATTACTTAAAGGAGAAACTTTGTTGTTTGATGGTAAATTTATTACAAAATCTTATGCAAATAAAAGA
>CACZOV010000067.1 GCA_902782915.1 uncultured Erysipelotrichaceae bacterium
AATTGATAAACCTTTTTAATTCTTCATCACTAACTATATATTGTCTTCCTATAAACTTTCCTTTTAACTTATGTTCTTTTATAAGTGTTCTTAAATAAGGTATAGGTGTTAGTAAAATCTCGCTAACTTGTTGTAAATTGTAAAACTTCACTTTGTATCATCTCCCTACATATTAGTAGCAAGATGATTAAGAAAATTAAAAAAGTTATTGATAGTATATATATAATAGTTATATAGTGAAACGAACGAAAAAATCAAAGAATAGTCAAATTATAATATACCTAAAAAACACCAAAATCCGCTATCTAAAATGAGTGAAAATATCTTTTTAGTATATTTATATTACTCGGGGCTAAAAGTGTCTAAAAAAGGACTGAAAATGGTGGTGTTTTATTTAAAGGTGGGGCTTGGGTAGAATAAAAAAAGGTGTTGAGCTCTCTAAAAGGTATATGTTCCCTAATTTAAATATAGCAAAATAAAAAGTGGGTTGCCCCACATTTATATTAGACTATTTTATTTATGAAAATTATTTGCTTGATTTTTAACATAATCTTTCATACTTTTTAAAATTTCAAAAGAATATGGAGCATGAATCATAGGTAATGCTATATGAAGAGAATTATAAGCAAACTCCAAAAAATTACTATATTCAATTACTTTCTTACTTTCCTCATATTCTTCTTCAAATGTTTCTTGCTCTTCTCCAGCATAAATATAATCACTAACTAATGCTCCTATTGAGCCATATCTAAAATTATCTCTTTCATCAATATTTACAACACAAAGCAAATTTAAGTCGTTTTTTAAACCACCAAAAAAGTTAATTGGAACAGTAATTTCTTTCATTGAATTTACTTTTAAAATATCATTTTGAGTTATTAAATTTCCAAAATCATCACCAGTAATTTGTAATTTAACATTAGCAGAATAAAAATCATTATTTCTAACAATAGAGCCAGAAATAAATTGATTAGTTGCTTTAAAATTTCTCGCATTAGGTATTATTTTAAAATCTTTACTAATTTCAATTCCCTCATCATTAAAAGACATAATTGATTGACATACTGATTTATTAGGAAATGTTTGATTTAAAAACATTTCATTTGGTTTATTAACATTATAGGAAATAACACTATTTGAATAATCTTCGCCATAAGCATTATATTGACAATAAGAGTTATTTTTAATTGTTATAGTTCCATTGCTTAAATGAGTAATTTCTAAAGACTTACCATTATATTCCAAAATAATATTATTGCCATTTTCTAATGTTTCACTTTTTACATCGAAATCACAACTAGTTTTATTTAATCCTTCCCTTGAACTTATCAAGAACTCGTTAATTGCTTTACCAACAATATTTTTTATAGCAATATTAGCATTTGAAAATCCAATATAATCTACCACTTTTTTTAAATTATTTAATAAAACAGGAACCTCATCAGTAATTCCATGTGTTTTAGTAGGATAATGTGGTGGAAATTTTTGTTGTGTTTCTTCCAAAAGTATTTTAAGTTGAGTAATATCCATTACATTCTTCCTCCAAACTTATTAGGTATTGTATTTATATCTGCTGGATTTACCTCTGGAATATCATCTGGAATATCAAATGTAACCATACCAACATAATCATAATTTGAACCATTATCTATATCGTTCTTTTTTCTTTTTACTTCTACCATACTATAGCCATATAATGGTTGTGCCATAGCAAATTTCTTTTTTAAATTGTTAAAGTCATCATGAGCGTTTAATGCTTCTTTACTTCTCATAGCAAAAGTTTGTTTTTCTACAAATACATATTTATTTTCATCATTTACTGATACTAAGACATATTCTTCTTCACACATAATTACACCTCCATAACAACTATATTATATCATATTTTAAAACTTTTTCATATCGTTTTACATTATTTGTAAACAACCTCTAAAAACACCAAAATCCGCTATCTGTCTGTTTTGGAAATATCTTTTTAGTATATTTATATTGTCAGGTGCTAAATAGTATTTTAGTAAAAAATATCTATTCTGTTATAAATTCCACTTTACAAAAGGTATCTAATATATTTTATAATAATTATATCTTATGGAAGATAAATAATATTATTATATATTTAACTTAACATATATTATTTTATTAAATATATTTATATATATTATTTTTATTAATTTACTTAATAGTATCTTTCATTAGAATAAACTATAAAAATATTAATTACTCTATAAGTAATTATATGCATAGATATAATTAATCAAATAAAAAAGAATAGACTTAATATAAGTCCACTCCATAGAGATTATATATTAATATAAATTTTAATTTTTAGTTTTATCTAGAAAATTTTTAGTTTTACACCGAACAAAAAACGAACATTTTTTTGTTAAAAAGTGTGTTATAATAACTATCAATTAGTTATTTGTTTTGTTATCATTAAATTGTTCCGGAACAAAAATAGAAAGGAATTAAGTTTATGCTTATATATAAATACAAAGGCGATAAATGTTTAAAATCTAATAATTTAAATGATTATAGTATTAAGAATTGTGTCGCACTAAGAAATTATAATGAAAAACTGATTAGTAGAGATGTAAATTTAGTAGAAGTGATAAGACAAGTATTTAATACTTATAATACACTTTGCAGATTTAATAATACTTTAGTTAATGTAAAAAATATAAACTATAGCGATTTTGAATTTGTTAAAGAGTATTTAGAATGCAATGCTGATGTTAAAAATTGTATAGATTCAAAATGTAGAAGTATATATGATAATTTAAACAATTGGTATAACAAAATAAATAATGATTATTCACTTGATGAAATAAAGTGGCAAGTAGTAAAGAGTATGAAATTTTATGAAAGACTTGGTATTTTTTCAATAGCAAGTATAAATTTAAAAAGAAATTATTATGATTTTACTATTTAATTCCTTTCATATAGATTAGAATATCTTCAAAGTAGAAAGGATGTAGTATGAATAATGTAGTAGAAACTAAAATAAAAAAAAT
>CACZOV010000068.1 GCA_902782915.1 uncultured Erysipelotrichaceae bacterium
TGAAATAACTGGTAATTTAGATTTAGCTAATGGAAGTATTATTAAAATAAAGGTTAGTTATGATGAAGAGATTTATAATGTTTATAAAATAAATATTATAAAAGATGGAACAGTTGTTACTAAACCTAAGGTTTCTAAAAAGGCATGTGTTTTAGTAATTGTTTTTGATATTTTAAGTATGATTGTAATGTTTATTTTAAAATTAAAAGAAAAAGGAAATAAAAATAAAAAAGAAATAGAAAAATCAAAAAGAGAAAAGAAAAATAATATTATAAATAATTTAGATGATGAAATAATTGATATTATATAGAGGATGATGTTATGTTAAAAAAACTTGATAAATGGTTAGTAATTTGTACTTTTATTTTATTAGTTATTGGCCTTGTTATGATATTTTCAGCATCTAATGTTACAAGTTATATGACTTATTCAAAGAGTCCATATAACTTCTTTTTGAGACAGTTAATCTTTTTAATAGGAAGTTTAATTTTAGCTTTCTTTATCTTAAAAATAAATACAAAAAGTTATCACTATTCTAGTTTTTTATTAATGCTAATTATTATGGGGTTATTGGGAGTTGTTTTAGTTTATGGAAAAATGACTAATAAAGCTCGAAGTTGGTTTAATTTATTTGGTCTTATTACAATACAACCAAGTGAGTTTGCTAAGATCATTACAATTGTTTGGTTTAGTTGTTATTATAGTTTGAAAAAAAATTGTAATGATTTAAAAAAAGTTTTATTTCCTCTATTAATGTCTTTAGGAATTGCTCTTTTAATTGCTATACAACCTGATTTAGGAACTACTATTCTTTATGTTGGTATTGTATTCATGATTTTTGTTATTTTACCAATTAACAAAAAAATTAAAAGAAATAGTTTTTTAGGAGTTATTGGAATTATTATTATTTCTTTACTTTTGCTTTTAAACAATGGGGTAAAAATATTATTTGATAGACAAATAGAACGATTTGATTTTTTAAAACCTTGTGAAAAAATTTATTCAACAGGAAATCAAGTATGTAATGGTTATATTGCAATTAATAATGGAGGACTTTTTGGAAGAGGCCTTGGAAATAGTACTCAAAAGTATTTATATTTACCAGAAGCATATACCGATTTTATCTTTGCAATAGTTGTGGAAGAATTAGGGGTTATTGTATCAATTGGAATTCTTTTATTAATGTTTATAATTTTATGGAGAATTTTCTTAATTGCTAAAAGAAGTAAAACAACAAGAGGAAGTATTCTTTGTTATGGAATATTTTGGTATATACTTTTACATATAATTATAAATTTGGGTGGTCTTTTAGGATTAATGCCACTTACAGGAGTTCCTTTACCATTTCTTTCATATGGGGGATCATACTTAATGTGTCTACTTTCAAGTATTGCTATTGTTTTAAGAATAGATTTAGAAAATAAGGAAGGAAAAATAAATGGAAAAAAATAGAAGTTTAATAAGATTTATAAAAAAAGAATTAAATGATGATCAAGTATTACGTAAATTAAGAGAAAAGAAATTTTTTCTTTTATCAGAATATGAAAAAAGATTATTAAATATTTATTTTAAAGACAATAGATTAGTAAAATATAAAAAATGTGCTATTCAATCAATTTGTAATCGAATTATATTGTTAGATGATGAGAAATTAAACTATTATCTTAATCATTTAGAAAAAATAATGCATAAAAAAATAGAATTAAAAACAAAAATAGGTACTATAAAAGATATTGATTTTAAGATGCCAACTAAGACAGTTTTAAAGGAAAAACCTAAAAGTATGGGGAGTGATTTTTATTTTAATTACTTAGTTGATACTGAAAACTATGATGAGTTATTTAATTTATATGATATAGAGACGATTGAAAGAGATACAAATATTTTTGAAAAGAGGGATAAATGAAAATAGGAATTATTTTTGCAATGAAAGAAGAGCTTGAGGCTTTTTTAAAAGATGTAAATGTTTTAAATAAATATTCTATTTTTGATCTTACTTTTTATAAAACGATTTTATTTGATTTAGATTTAATATTAGTAGAATGTGGTGTTGGAAAAGTAAATGCATCACGGACTACTCAAATTTTAATTGATAATATGGATGTTGATTATATTATTAATATAGGTGTTGCTGGAGGAATAGATGAAAAATTAAATGTTTTAGATATTGTTATAGCTTCATCTCTTGTTCAACATGATTTTGATATAACAGCATTTGATCATGAAAAAGGTTATATTCCAAATGTTGGAACATTTATAAAAAGTGATGATTATTTAGTAAATATTGCTAAGAATGTTTCTAGTAATTTAACTATAAATACATCAGTTGGAGTAATTGCATCAGGTGATATATTTTGTACAGATTTAAAAATGAGTAAAAAAATTCATGATAAGTTTAATGCTTTATGTGTTGAAATGGAAGGTGCAAGTATTGCTCAGGTATGCTTTTTATCTCATATTCCTTTTCTTGTTTTAAGATGCATATCGGATATTCCAGGAAAAAATAATACTTTAACATATGAGCAATTTTTAGGTAAAAGTAGTGTTTTAATAGCAAATTATTTAAAAAAAATACTAAGTAAGATAGAAATTATTAGTTAATATAATGTTTTACTTGCTTTTTTTTAAATTTTGTGATAAAATAAGGCCGGTTTTAGGGGGATTATATGAAAGAAAAAGATTTAGTTATTAATGCAGGTAGTTCTTCATTGAAATTTTCTTTATACGAGATGCCAGAAGAATATGAAATAGTAAGTGGTATTGTAGAAAGAATTGGAGAAGAAGGAAGTATTTGTACTTTAAAAGTGAAGGGGCAAAAAATAAGTCGAATTAAAGAAATTAAAAACCATACAGAAGCAGTTGAAGTAATGCTTGAAGAATTAATTGCTAATCATATTATTAAAGATGTAAAAGAAATTGCAAAAATTGGTCATAGAGTATTGCATGGAGGAGAAATATATTCAGATTCAGTTGTAATTGATGAAACAGTTCTTGATGATATTTATAAATTAACACCACTTGGACCACTTCATCATCCAGGAGAAATAGCAGGAATTTTAGCAATGAAAAAGGTATTACCTGATGCAGTAGAAGTAGCTGTTTTTGATACAGCATTTCATCAAACAATGCCTATGAAAAATTATATGTATCCTGTTCCATATAGTTGGTACAAAGAAAATGGAGTTCGTAAATATGGATTCCATGGAACAAGTCATAAGTATATAACTGAAACAATGAAAAAACATTTTAATAAGGACGATGTTAATTTAATTATTTGTCATTTAGGAAGTGGAGCAAGTATTTCTTGTATAAGTAATGGAGTTTGTATTGATACGACAATGGGATTAACACCACTAGATGGTTTGATGATGGGAACAAGATCAGGAGCAATTGATCCATCTATTATAGAATATGTTTCTAAGGCAAGAAATAAATCTTTAGAAGAAGTTACAAGTGATTTAAATAAACAAAGTGGATTTAAAGGAATGACTACTAAAAATGATTTCCGTGACGTTTCAACTCTTGCAGCAAATGGTGATAAAAATGCTGTTCTTGCTTTATTGATGTTTAAAAAGTCTATTGTAAAGTATATTGCTGAATACTATTTTGAATTAAATGGAAATTTAGATGGACTTGTATTTACAGCAGGAATTGGTGAAAATTCAAGAGAGTTAAGGGAAGATATTGTTGAATTGATATCAAAACCTATGAATGTTAAAATTGATCCTGAAATTCATAATAGAGTATCTCGTTTAAAAAGCTATAACGATGGAGTTATTTCAAGTAATGATTCTAGTTTTGAAGTATTAGTAGTTCCAACAAACGAAGAAGTAATGATCGTAAGAGATACTTATCAAGTTGGTAATAAAGTAAAAGAAGATAAAGTTTATAGAAAATAAAGAAACTTATGATTATCATGAGTTTTTTTATTTTTTAAAATATTCTAAAATTTAATGTTGTATAATGTATTGACATATTAATACTTTTAAGTATACAATGAAATTGTAGATTTCTAGACGATTTTGTTTAGTAAATCTCCATTATCTGTGATATGGGTTAGGAAATTATATTGATGAGTAAGCCATCATTCTTTTTTCTGATACTATAGCAGAAAAGAAAGGATGATTTTTTTATGGCAAAGTTTAAAATGATTGCTAAAAGTTTTAAAAAAATGGAAGATCCTATTTGTCCAGAAAGTAGTAAAATTAAGTATGTATGCTATATAAGAGCAAATAGTATTCCAAATGAATTTGATAATTGGATGGAAACCAATCCAAGAGAACAAAAAATGACAACAAATGTTGCTCAAAAGATTTTATTCAGTTTGCAAGAAAATTCCAATTTTCATGAGTTAAATAGGGGAATTTTAATGTCAGCTGAAAATGTAACTTATGATAATAAAACTAATATTGTTGAAGTGGAATTAAGTGATACCACAATTCATGGTAATATTGATGGAGGACATACATTAAGAGCTATTCTAGACTTAAATAATAAGCAACTTTTATCTGATGATCGGTATGTCTTTATGGAAATATATACAGGTATTGATAGTCCTGTTGAACTTGCAGCTGCTAGAAATACATCTGTTCAAGTTGATTTGAAATCAATAGAAGAATTACAGAAAAGTTTTGATGTTATTAAAAATGTTTTATCTAATATGGAATTTAGTAATAGAATTGCATATAAAATGAATGAGCATTATAACGATGATATTGTACCAATTGATGTTAGAGAAATAATTGCTATAATATTGATGTTTAGTCAAACAATATATCCACTTAAGAAAAGCGATGGATCATTAAATGATATTCAGCCAATTCAATGTTATACAGGAAAAGAAACTAGTTTAAAAAAATTTATTAATCTTGATAAATTTTCACGTGAACATATGATAAAAAATATGGCTAGTATATTACCTGATATATTTAATTTATGGGAAAAAATAGAAATAAATTATAATGCTTATGCTCATGAAGCTGGTAAGAACTTAAAAAATAGGAAAGTAATTAAAAGTGGTTCATATATCAAGAGTTATTCATTGTTTTATAGAACTGAAATGGATTATGTTGTTCCAAGAGGTATGATATATCCTGTTGTTGCATCATTTAGAGCATTGGTTAAGGTTGATGAATTAACAGGTGAATATTCATGGATAATTAATCCTTTAGAACTTGCTGATAAGATTGTCAGTAAACTTGTTGGAATAATACTTGATGAAAAAAATGATAATCCTGATGCAATTGGCAAAAATTCAAACTTATGGAGTAATTTATTTAAAGAAATATATATTATTGGATATTTACAATAATTAAAAAGATAAAATTGTGCTTACCAATTTTATAAAAAATGGTCTATTTATTAAAAAAGGCCATTTTTATATGAGAAAATCTATTTAAATTTATTAAATATAATAGAGTAATATATTAAATTTAAATTCGTGTTAGTAATATTAGTTTTTTTTATTAATTAGTTTTTATTACATACAATATGTGGGAATTAATTATATATACATATGATCTGTGTAGACTTTTAATAATGAATAAAAGTTGACAGATTAAAATAGATAGTTTGTACTTACCGTGAAAGGTAAGGAGTTATAAAAATGGAAAATAAAAAAAATAATGGATTAGTAGTAGCTTTTATAACAGCATTGGTAGTTGCAGTTATAGGAGTAGTAGGAACTTTTTACTTTTATAACAAAAGCTTAAATACAAGTAGTAAAAAATGTGATACACAAAAATGTTCTAATGAAAGTAGTTCAAAGGAAGAAACTAATAATGATGAAAATAAATCAAATAATAGTGAGAATAATGCAAGTAAAGAAAAAAACATCGATTCTAATAATGGCTTAGATGAATTAAAAAAGATTGAACCATTTAGTTTAGGGTATGATGAATTAATGTGTTTTTATTTTCATACTATAGATGGTAAAACTAGTGAATATTTTTTAAAAGGATATGGAAAATGTAATCTTAA
>CACZOV010000069.1 GCA_902782915.1 uncultured Erysipelotrichaceae bacterium
TGCAGGAATTCTTACAGCTTTTAATTTAAAAGACTCTAATTTAAAGATTTGTTTAGTTGAAAGAAATATAATAGGATCAGGAATTACTTCTAAAATGACATCTAAAGTTACAATCATACAAGATGTTTTAACTAAGATTAAAGATATATATTTAAAAGATTATCTTAAAAGTCAAATAGAAGGATTTATGATTCTTAAAAAGAATATAGAAGATAAAAAAATAGAATGTGATTTTAAAAGAAATGATAGTTATTTATATACAACTAAGAAAAGTAATATTAAAAAATTAAAAAAAATTGAAAAAGTGTTAGAAGAACTTCGAATAGAGTATACAAATGAATCTATTCCTATAGAAGAGCTTAAGTCTTTATATTCATTAAAAACTTTTTCTTATGAGATTAATCCAATTAAGTATTTAAATGGAATAATTAAGTATTTAGATAATATTTTGATATATGAAGATACTAGTATTATAGAAGTAAAAAAAGAAAGTAGGTTTATTAGTAAAACTTTAAAAGGAAATACTATTTCATCTAAAAAAGTGATCTTTGCAACTAATTATCCTTATTTTTTAAAACCTTTATTTTTTCCTTTAAAAGTAAAATTAGAAAAATCTTATATAGAATATGGAACAAGTAAATATAATGGTAATTATAACTTAATTAATATAGATAAAGATATTCATTCAATTAGATTTTATAAAGATAAAATGATTTATTTAACTGGAAGTAAGTATTTATCACATATGAATAACTTAAGAAATGTTAAGAGTATTTTAAAAAAAAGTTTAATTTCAGATCCATTTTATATTTGGAGTAATCAAGATCTAATAACAAATGATTATTTGCCTATAATTGGAAATATATTTAAAGATATGTATATAATTACAGGATTTAATACTTGGGGAATTTTATCTAGTCATGTGGGATCAAATCTAATAAGTTCTCTTATATTAAAAAGAAAAAGGTATTTAAATTATAAAGAAATGTTTTTTCCAAGAAGAAAAATTACCTTTCAAAAGATTATAAATGGAGCAAGTAATATATATGAAAATATTAATGGTTATTTTAAGGGAATGATTACTAAAAAATATTTTATATTCTATAGTAAAGATGAAGCAATGTATATTGATAAGAATGGAATATGTTACACAGTTAAAAGAAAATGTCCTCATTTAAAATGTAATTTGATTTTTAATGAAGTAGAATCAACTTGGGATTGTCCTTGTCATGGCTCAAGATTTGATTTAGAAGGAAATGTTATTACAGGACCTAGTAAATATAATATTAAATAGTGCTTGATAGTAGATAATATTTACTATCTTTTTTTGTAAAAGTATTTTCAAAAAAATAAGAAGATGATATAATTAAAAAGAATAGATAGGGTGATCAAAGTGAGTAATTTAAAAAATACGGAGTTAGAAAGTTTAGATGGTTTTTTTAGAGCAGCTAATTATTTATCAGTTGCACAAATTTATTTAAAAGATAATCCTCTTTTAAGAAGAAAATTAAAGAAAACTGATTTAAAAGAAAGATTAATTGGTCATTTTGGAAGTGCACCAAATCAAAATTTTATATATACTCATTTAAATAGAATAATTTGTAAGTATTTTCTTAATATGTTTTATATATCAGGACCAGGTCATGCTGGACAATCTTTAATTGCTTGTAATTATTTAGAAGGAACTTATTCAAGCTTTTATAAAAATATTCCTGAAAATATAGATGGCTTAACTAAACTTTGTAAACAATTTTCTTTTCCATATGGAGTGTCTTCTCATGCTGCACCTTCAACGCCTGGAAGCATTCATGAAGGAGGAGAACTTGGGTATAGCTTAGTTCACGCGTATGGAGCAGTTCTTGATAACCCTAATTTAATTGTTGCATGTTGTATAGGGGATGGAGAGGCTGAAACAGCAACTCTTGCAACTAGTTGGCATTTAAATAAATTTATAGATAGAAAACTTGATGGAGTGGTTCTTCCTATTTTAAATTTAAATGAATATAAAATTGCAAATCCAACTATTTATGGAAGAATGAGTAACTCAGATCTTACTAGTATGTTTTTTGGGATGGGATATGAAGTTTTTATAGTAGAAGGAAATGATCCGGCTCTAATGCACCAAAAAATGGCTAGTACATTAGATAAAGCAATTGAAAAAATAAAATATTTAAAAAGTCATAGTGATGAGTATTATCGATTACCACTTATTATTTTAAGAAGTCCTAAAGGTTGGACTGGACCAAAAGAAGTAAATGGTAAAATAATAGAAGGAAGTTTCAGAGCTCATCAAGTTCCATTTACTATAAATGATGAGATTTCTTTAAATATGTTAGAAGAATGGCTTTTAAGTTATAAACCAAATGAATTATTTGATAAAACTGGAAAGCTTAAAGAAAAATATAAAATGTTTGTTCCAAAATATGAGAAAAGAATGGGAACTAGTCTTTATACTAATGGAGGTGTTTTAAGAAAAAACTTAAAATTTCCAAATGTTTATTCATATAGGATTACGAATGACTCTGCTAGTGATATGTTAGAACTTGGATCATATTTAAGAGATTTAATCAAATTAAATCCAGATAATTTTCGTATTTTTGGACCTGATGAAGCTCTTTCTAATCGACTTAATCGTGTATTTGAAGTTACTAATCGAAAATGGAATATGCCAGTAAAAGATGAGGATGAATATTTAGCAAGAGATGGGCGTGTATTTGATTCGTTTTTATCAGAAAATATATGTGAGGGATTACTTGAAGGATATATTTTAACTGGGCGTCATGGAATTTTTCATACTTATGAAGCATTTTCAAGAGTTGTTGATTCAATGATTAGTGAACATTTAAAATGGGTGGTTCAAGCTGAAAGTGTTAAATGGAGAAAGAAAGTATCATCATTAAATATTATATTATCAAGTCATGTATGGCAGCAAGATCATAATGGTTATACTCATCAAGAACCAGGTCTTTTAAATCATATTGCATCTAAGAAGAAAGATCTTATTGGAATGTATCTTCCAATGGATGCAAATACACTTATTTGTACAGTTGATAAATGTTTAAAAGAAAAAGATAAAGTTAATTTAATTGTTGCAAGTAAGCATTTAAGACCAACTTATTTTTCTATTAATCAAGCAAAAGAAATGGTAAAAAAGGGTTTAGGAATAATTGATAGTGATAAGTTTCCTGACTTAGTTTTAAGTTATGCTGGAGATACTCCAGCATTAGAAGTTATGGAAAGTGTTAAAATTTTAAAAAGTTTTTTACCTAATTTAAAAATAAGAGTAGTTGGAATAGTTAATCTTTTAAAACTTGATAAAGAGTATTCGGATAGTTTAACTGATCAAGAATTTGAACAAATATTTACTAAAAAAGAAAACTTATTTGTTTTCCATGGATATCCTAATTTAATATATGAATTAATAAGAGAACGAAAAGTAAAAATGAAGGTAATTGGGTATAAGGAAATAGGTGCAATTACAACTCCATTTGATATGCGAGTTCAAAATGAAATAGATCGTTTTCACATATGTTTATTAGTACTTAGAATTTTAAAAATAAATAATCAAGAATTAGAAAAGTATTGTTATTTGATGTTAAAA
>CACZOV010000070.1 GCA_902782915.1 uncultured Erysipelotrichaceae bacterium
TAAAAATTTTTGTAGATTATTTATTATACTAGATTCAAGTTCTGTTTCTGTAAAACTATCATCTAATGAATATCCTAAAAATTCAGCAATTACAGGATTTTTTATAAATTCTAATTTATTCATTAAATAATGATTTTCATTTACTTTTTTCATTTCTTCTATTACAGGCTCTTTTACCTGAGATTTTAATAATCTGTAATAATATTGTGATGAAATATTTCTTTGTAATGTTCTAGCACTCCATGTTTGACTTAAAGCTTCTTTTTCATACCAATCTCTTGCATCTTTATCCAATACTTGTAATAGAGTTCTATAATGTGTCCATGATAATAATGTTTGAGATTGTCGACTCACTGCGTCGACAATTTCAGGAAAATTTTTATAAAAATTTAAAAAATAATATAAATTACTTCTATCGAAACCTCTTCCATACTCTTTTGTTAATTCCTTAGATAGATTTTTTATTACTTCAACACCATAATTTGCTCTATCCTGCCCTTTTAATTCTTCTTCTGCAATTCTATATCCAATTAACCAATTTCTCTCTATTAACGCAAGATTAACTGACTGAAAAGCATAATCTTTAGCTGAATCAATTATTGAACAAACATCATTTAAAACATTATCTGTTTTTGAATATTTAATAATTGATGTATTGTTTTTATCTATTTTTTCTAAATTCATTATTATTATACCTCCACTTCTAATGATTATATTTATCTATTTTGCTATTACTCGTAAATTTTCTATAATGTCTTCTGCTGAATCATATAGCTCCTAACATTATTTTTTCTATTCTATCAAAAACATCCTCAATAGAATGTACTCTATTTGCCTCTATATTATCAATACCTTCTTGTAACTTTTCTTTTAATAATTTTACACTAATTATACTTACCTTCCCATACCAATTCCATTGTTTTTTACTTTACGTGTTAATGATTGTTGTTTCTGATATTCTACTTGAGCTGCATTTGTTCTTCTTATATGTTCATTTACAAGATTTTCTTGGTCATTAGATAAATTTTCTCCTCTTTCTTTTCTTTTTATTAAAGAATTTACTTTCTGTATTTCTGCTATACTTTTGGTTTGTTCATCTCTTTCAGAACGAGATATTTTTCCTTTTTCTATAATATCTCTAAATGTATTAATATTACATCTTCTGTCTTCTTTAGATTGTTCTGCATCGTCAATAACTTTTCCAAATAATCCTCTATTTTTAGAAAAATTTTGTTCCTGTTCAAGTTTTTTATTTTCTTGTTTTTGAAAGCTTTTCTCTTGTTGATGTCTCTTTTCATCTTTTTGTATTATTTCTTTATTTCTTTCAATTTTTTCTTGTTCAGCTTGTGATATTCCAATTTCTTGTTTTAGTCCCTGTTCTCTTGATGATTTATTTTCTTTTGCTTCTTTTTCTGCATTAGTTTCTGGATATTTCGGTATATTTCCATTTGCTCTATTTTCTCTTGCTCTTTGTCTTAAATCATACATATATGAGTTTTCATCTTTAAAGTCTTCCTTCATTTGTTTAAGTTTATTTTCTATATCTGGTAGATTTGTAAACTCTTCTAAATAATTTCTTCCTTCTGGATTTAATTTTTTACTTTCAGTTAATAATTGGGCAACTTTTAATAATCTTGCCATTGCAGAAACTTGTTTTTGTGAATATTGTACTTTAAAATCATCATTATCAAGTCCTTTTATCAATCTTCCATCTAAATCTGCTAACAACATTTTATTCATCCCATTTGTTTCTAATATTTTTTGTAGTCTTTCTATATCCATTAAATCATCATTAGCTCTTTTTGCATATTGATATTCATCTTCTGTATCATCATATGCTTGTATAAATCCCTTTATAAATTTCATTTTAGGATTATCTGATTTTTCAGTCTGCTTATTATCTTGTTTTAACGATAATATTTCAGCTTGTTTCTTTGTTAAAATATCTGATAAAAATTTCTCTGTTTCTTTACTATCTTTATAATTAAATATACTTATATTTTTTATTATTGGTTCTAATCTTGTTTTTTCTTGATTAAAATTTTCTATACTATTACAAAAACTTAATGAATATTCTATACATCCTTTAAAAATATTTTTATCAAAATTATCAAAATTAGAATTTGGTTTAACTAAAAGTAAATCTTTTGACGAAACTGATAACTGTCTTTTATCAAAATCTTCTAAAAAATCTCTAAAGTCTTTTTCGTCATTTGAAAAAAATGCTTTAACTAACGAATTGTCTTGTTTATTAACTAATATATCTGCAATACATACTTGATAAGCATAAACCGTAGGTGAATTTTTATCAATCCTATTAGCTAACAATTCAGTAATTCCCTCATTTAATCCACTTCCATTTAAAGATAAATCTACTTCTTCATCTTCCTTATCATATCCTATTATTTTAGTCCCTACTTTATCATATGCTATACCATTTTCATTGAATATCATTTCTGTGTTATATGAAAAATAATGTACTAATTCATGTGTAATCGTGTGATCACTATTTGAATCACTTGTATATACAGCATTTTCAAAGTTCCATTTATCTTGTATCTTTTCTTGATTTTTATGTATTACAAAAGATGCAGCATTACTATTTTTTGCAATTTCCTCTTTTTTTCCATTATATTCTACAAAACTACTTTTTCCATGTTCACGTTCTACAACAGATAATTTTTTTATTTTTTCTTGCAAATTATTTTTATCTACTTCATAATTTTCACTTATATATTCAATTATTTTTTCACATAATTTTTGTATTCTATTTTCTCTTTCTGGATTTGATATCTCTTGTAATTGCCTATTATATAACTTCATATTAAACTCCTATTTTCGCTTTAAAAACTTAAATATTTTATCTAAAATTTTCTGTATAATATTTTTATTTTTATACTCCACAAGTTGCATATTTTCAGTTTTTTCTTCATTTATTGTTGTTTCATTAACAACTTTTGTTCTGTTTTTAAATAAATTATCTGGATTATATTTTTCTAAAAGTTCTTGTTTTTCTTTCTCGTTTTTATCTAATTCATTTAACCATTGTTGTTTTTCCTCTTCTGTATCACACCAATAATTTATATTTAAAATTGCCAATAAAGCAATTGTTTCTCTTCGAACTACTTGCTCTGTTAGTGGTTTATTTATATCAATTTCAAATTCATAGTCCTTTATTTTTTCTTCTTTAAAAAAGTTTCTAACTTTTTCTGGTATTCTTTCTCTATACTCATCCTCTAATAAATCTAAAAGTGTATCTATTTCTGCATATGCTATCATCGTATCTAATAACATTTTTATATCTCCTCATTATTAATTATTTAATTTTTCTAAATATTCTATTGCCTTTTCGTTACCTTGTTTAGCAGATTTTTTTAATAGTTCTAATGCATATTCTTTATTTGAATTTATTTCAATACCATTTTCATTACCCTCATAATATAATGTTCCTAATAACCATTGTCCCATATCATCATTA
>CACZOV010000071.1 GCA_902782915.1 uncultured Erysipelotrichaceae bacterium
AATACTTCTAAATTGCTTAAAACTATTAAATGAAGAATATCTGTATAATCTCTAATATTACCTTCTAAATCAGGATTATTTTTTCTCCATTCACCAGCAGTCATACCAAATAAAGCAACATTTATTACATCTGCTTCGCTGGCATAAACAAATCGTTTTTGTTTTTCTGTAAGTTTAGGCACAATGTTCTCTTTAATGCTATCAGTATGTATTCTATAATTAGTTTTAGATAGACTTCTTCTAACAGACCATTCTATCTTTTCTTGATAACTTTCATTATATTTTAATCTCTTAAATTCCTTTATTAAATATATTTTAAATAAATTGTCAATCCAGGAAGCAAATTCTAAAGCAATATCAGAATGTGCAAAGGTTCCAATACTATATTTACCTTTACTATATGTCATTCCGATAGCATTTACTTCTGTACACCATCTGCTTGGTGTCATTGTAAAAGACCTTTTAGGTGCTTCACTTTTAATTAGGCTGAATTCCGCCGAATTAAAATTTTCATTACTTAATTTTTCCCATAAACCTAAAAATTCTATTGTATCATAATTGCTTAACCATTTTTTTATTACGTCTGATGGATCATTTGGATTTTTATATCTTGCTAAGTCAGTTAATGAAATATAATCCTCATCATTAATTCTCATTACTCTAATTTCATTTTCATTTACATTCAGAATAGTTGTAATTTTATCATTCATAATTTTAGTTCTCCTTCAAGTTATGTATAATAACATGATTATATATTATAATTTGTCGAATTTTGTCGAAAAAATATTTTTATGAAAAAAGTGACAAACTGTCACTTCTAAATTAATCTCTACTATATAGATCTCTTGTATACACTTTATTTTGTATTTTTTTAGTATTCTCATCTAATCTATTTACTAGAACTACATCACTTATACTTGAAAATTCATTAAAATCTTTAACAACTGGACATTCATTAAAGAAAGAATCTTTTAAAGTTGGTTCATAAATTACTACTTTTACATTGTTTTTCTTAAGTCTATCGATTATTCCTTGAATAGCACTGGCTCTGAAGTTATCACTATTAGTTTTCATAGTCAATCTATATATTCCAACTACTTTAGGATTCTTCTTTAAGATCATACTCGTAATATGATCTTTTCTTGTATCATTTGATTTAACAATTGCTTCAATTAAATTTTGTGGAACATCTTTATAATTTGCAAGTAATTGTTTTGTATCTTTAGGAAGACAATATCCTCCATATCCAAATGATGGGTTATTATAATGACTTCCAATTCTTGGATCTAAAGATACCCCTTCAATAATATCTTTAGTATTAAGACCTTTTAATTCTGCATAAGTATCAAGTTCATTAAAGAAAGATACTCGAAGTGCAAGATATGTATTTGCAAATAATTTAACAGCTTCTGCTTCTGTTGAATTCATATAACGAACTTCAATATCTTTTTTTAAAGCACCTTTCTTTAATAGTTCAGCAAATTCATGAGCCTTATCGCTATTTTCTCCAACAATAATACGAGATGGATATAAATTATCATATAAAGCTTGACCTTCTCTTAAAAATTCTGGAGAAAAGAAAATATTATCTAATTCATATTTTTCTTTTACATTTTTAATAAAGCCAACTGGTATAGTTGATTTAACTACCATAGTTGTATCTATTCCCATACTTTTTACTTTCTTAATGATATCTTCAACACTAGATGTATCAAAATAATTTTTTTCGTCATCATAATTAGTTGGTGTTGAAATAATAATAAATTTTGCATCAGTAAACGCTTCTTTATAATCTAAAGTTGCTCTTAAATTTAAATCCTTCTCTTTAAAATATTTCTCAATATAAAGATCCTTTATAGGTGATATACGATTATTAATCATATCAACTTTTTCTTTTATTATATCAAGTGCTACTACTTCATTATTAACACTTAATAAAGTTGCAAGTGATAATCCTACATATCCTGTCCCTGCTACTGCTATTTTCATACTACTCTCCAATCAATTAAATTTACTTGTATAGTATATAATATAAATTAACATTTTTCAAATTACATAACCAAAATAATTTAATCTTCTATTTATATTTATTTATTTATATTTATTGTCCCTGACCCACCTGTAATATATAAAGTATCACCTACTATATATCTACCAATATCACTTACCATATAAACTGCCCAATTTGCAATTTCTTCAGGAGTCGCCATTCTTCCACTTGGATTATACCGCCAATCTAAATTTTTATTATTTTTTTCTGTAATCATATTTGTATTAGTAGGTCCTGGAGCAATACTATTAACAACAATATCATATTTTATACAATCATCGGCAAGACCTAACGTTAATCCCTTTATGCCCCATTTTGATATCTCATATGGTGTCCAAGCAGGTTTCAACGCTGATGCTGAACTAACATTTAAAATATTCCCCTTAATTTTATTATTTTTCATATATATTGCTATTTTCTGACTTAGAAAATATACTGATTTTAAATTAACATCCATTACCGCATCATATTCTTGATAGGTGTTGTTCCAAAAATCTAACTGTCCATGCCTTCCCGCACTATTAACAAGAATATCTATTTTTCCATTCCATACCTTTGCTAATTCAACAGCTTCTGATATTTTTTCTTCATAAGTATTAAATTCATATAAGTTCCATACAATATATTTTGCAAACTCAAAACCTATTTTTTCTACTTCTTTTTTCAATTTTTCTTCGTTTGTTCCAATAAGTATTACCTTACAACCACATTTAGCAAAACTTTCAGCAATGCTTGCACCAATACCACTAGAACCTCCGCTAATAAGAGCTATTTTATTTTTTAACAATTCATTTTCGACTAACGGCATATTAATTTGAACTACTTTTTTTATACCTAAAACACTTATAATTTTTTTTAAAATTTTTTTCATATATTACCTTTTCATTTTATCATGCATCTTCATAACAGATGATAATTGTTTATCATTTAATAAATTTTTTGCAACTTTTTTTAATTTCTTTTTTAAATTTTCTGGTTGATTTTTATCATAATTTTTTTTGGTATTACTAGCATCTTCTTCCATATTAGTAAATACCTCGATAAAAATAGGTTTTTTTGATGAGGAAATGAATTCTGGTAAAACTTTTTCAAATTCTTCTTTACTTTTAACTGCATAATATTTATAACCTAATGATTTTATCCATCCCTCAGCAACTTTAGTATGGGCAGCGCAAATATAATTATTAATTGTTGGAATTTTTTCTTTTCCCATAAAGAAATGAAATTCTGATCCACCACCATTATTAAGTAACACTATTCTAACATTATCATGAACATTTTTAATGCCTGCAGCATTCATGTCATAAAAGAAGCTTAAATCTCCTATCAAACAAAATGCCAATTCTTTAGTTCCATTTGATTGTCCCATAAAAGTAGATAAACATCCATCTATTCCCAAAGCTCCAACATTACTATAAACTTTTATTGATTTATCTAATTTAAAAAATTGCATTACTCTAGTCGAATTCAAAATAGCCAAGTGTAAAATAGAATTCTTAGGTATCTTTTCTGCTAATTTAGAAGCAACATATAAATTAGAAAACTTTTCTAGATCTAATTTAATATTGTTTAACAAATCATGCCAACTATTATAATAATCCAGAGTGTTCTCATTCTCATCACTATATTTTACTATTTTTTCAAAGAAGTGAGATGCACTACATTCAAAAACAGTGTCTAAACATTTAAAAGTATCTCTAGGTCTACCTCCTTCATCAATAGTCCAGTGAACAACTTTTAAATAATTTTTTCTTATAAAAGGTTTTAGATGATATGATGAAACATTATTTCCACAAGATATAACTAAATCAGGTAATAAATCATCTGTTAAATAATCTTTTCTCATTTCAGTAATAGGATATGTGTTCAATGTACCTTGGCATTGTATATTAGAAATACATTCAGATGAAATAAGACAATTATACGTTTTAAAAAACTTTTCTATATTGGCAACATCAGATTCAGATAATTTACTATTTTCACCAACCACAACTAATATTTTTTTTAACTTACTTAGTTTATTGCAAATTCCTTTCCAAATTTCTTCTTCAGAGTTTTCTTTTACTAAATTAATTTTACTAACTTGTGGCAAATCTATTTTTTCATAAATTCCTGTATTACCTATAATTGGAATATTAATATGAACTGGTCCTGAACCATGATGATTTAATTCAAATAATGTTTCTCTAATTAGCCTAGAACAATACCATTCTTCATTACTATTGCTAACAATAGGCAGATCAACCTCTTTCTTACATACAGATTTAAAGATATCCATTTGATTTATTTTTTGGGTTTCTATTTGACCTTCAAAGTAAGGATTTTTATCAGCAGTTATAGCAATGATTGGCACATTTTGATAATATGCTTCAGTAAGTCCAGGTAAATAATTACTAACCGCTGTTCCTGAAGTACAAACACAAGCAACTGGCTTATTTAATGATTGAGATAAACCCATTCCAAAGTAGACTGAACTTCTTTCATCTACAACAGAGTAACAATGAAAATAACCATCATTTTCTATTGAATGTATAATTGGAATATCACTTCCACCTGGAGATAAAACTATATCTTGAATATTATAACTTTTCAAAGCCGAAATTAGTAATTGAACACTTTTTATATTTGAATACATTTAAACATCACTCCTTTTTTAATACTTTATTTAATGCATCTATAAAATACTTTCGTTTAATAATTAATATTATAAATAATATAGATATGATAAGATATCTAATCGTTATAAACTTATATGTACAAGTTATAATTAACATAAACATTATTAGAAAAATAGAACAAAACATAATAAATTTAATATCATAAATATTTTTTATATTAGGTAATTTATCTTTGATAATTTTTTTATGAAACCAATAATGAGCAATTGCTGATATAATATAACAAATTAATGTTGTATATCCTGCAGCTAGATAACCGAATTTTTTAATGCAAAAATAATTCAAAACTATATTTAAAATAGCCGCAATACATGATGATATCATTGTAAACTTAGTTTTTTCATAATAAAATTCTATATTACCAAATAAAGGATATAAAAACATAAAATACACAGATGTTGCAACTGGTGGTATTACCCAAATTGCCTCTTGATATTCGCGAGCTGCAAATACAGAAATTATTTCTGGTCCAAACAACATAGAAATAATACATAAAACGGAAACTAATAATAATAAAGAATTTGAAGTTGATTTTACTTTAGAAAAATCATTGGCTTTTATCGTTTTATAAGTGTATGGTATATATGAATTATTAATAGCAGTTGTTATAATAGTCATCATCATAGAAATACTGTATGCAACAGAATAAATAGCTGCTTCACTTTTTCCTACCATATTATTAATCATAATACGATCCATTTGATTTAAAAAAGTAAGTGCTAAATAATGTGGCAATAATGGAATATTCATTTTTAAAGCAAATGACCAAAATTCTTTAACAAAAAACTTTTTACCAACAAAATAATTATAAATATAAAAAATTAAACCAATTAGTGTCTTTACACCAACAAAACCTAAAACTAATCCAAATGCCTTATTAGAAAATGTTGAAATACCTACAATGGATAATATAGGACTAATTATAGATGAAATAATTGATATTATTGTAAATTTTTTATAATTATAATCATATCTTTCGTTAGCAGCCCAAAAATTATATGCTGGAACAAATAATATTTCAAAAAAAATTGCTATCATATATATGTTTGATAGTGTTATAAATCTAGAAAATGTTCCTTTAAACAAAAGATAAATGCCGAATATAAATATTGTTAAAGTAGTAGTTAAGCTTTGCATAGAAGATATATATTGTTTTCTCCGACTAGGATATTTCATTATACCATTATTAAAAGCACCATAAAACAGATTTAATGTAGCAAAAACAATTATTATATTATACCAGGACTGATAAATTGTATACTCAGAATACTCTGCTGGAGTTAATAATCTAGTAAAAATTGGAGTAAACAAAAGCATTAAACCTTTTTGTAAAGCACTGCAAATTGCATACCATATAGATGATCTGACAGCAGTTGACATATTTTTATATTTTTTTAATAATTTTTTCATATAATATCACCGCTCTATTTCATTTTCTTAATTTCATCTAATAAAGGCATATAATTTACTGATCTTTGAGCAAATATAGGTCCACATACCATTTGAGTTTGAACAATACCGGGTACAATTGAATTAAATTCAATACAAACAATATCACCTTTATCATCAATTGTAATATCCCAACCAATAATTTTATGATGTAAAAAGTTTAAATGTTCCTTTTTAACAGAATCAATTATTTTTTCAAAATTTGGTACTTTTCCTTCTATATTCTTACCAAATATATCACTATAAATCTGACAATCATCGGGTGAAATAGCCAATCCTACTAAATTTCCTTTTTCATCAAGAGCAACTATTCTTGGTTTTTTTTTGCCATATCCTAAATGATCACAAAACGCCCCCGGAGCACCTATTCTTAACACTGATCCCAAAATATAGCAAACACCATCTAATAATAAAGAAGTCACTCTAATAATATTTACAGAGGAAGAATTTAAATTATCAAGAAATTGATGTTGTTTTATTAATTCTTGAATAACAAAATTATTTTGAAATTTATCAATTTGTTGAATAAAATCTTTATTCTCTACCAATTTAACACCACGTCCATGACCTTCACCTAAAGATTTTTTAAAAACAAGTTTATCATATCCTTTTATTTTTTTATAAGCTTCATCTTTTGTTATATATTTAAATTCACTATCATAAAAATTACCATTTATGCATCTTACTACAGCTTTTGGAAATTTAAAGTTTTTAGCAAATTTTTCTTGATAATTTTTATCTGTAAAATAACTATATTTATGCCTTAACCCAAATAAACCATAATTTACATCATTTAATTTTGGCAATATTTCATTTTGAAATATACTATCAGATAAAAAATATGAATAATCACAATTATCAAAATTAAAATACATCTTCTTCATAATTCGTAATATATTTCTATTTTTTTTGTTGACCTTATTTTTTTCTTCTTTTGTTAATTTAGTATTTATATTTGACAACATTTTTTTTTCTTCTTTATAGCAATTAATTTTATATTTTATTGATATTAGTTTAGTTAATATTTTTTCCATTTTTGTACAACCTTTCTTGTATTAAAAGTTTAATATATAATAAATTTAGATTTTTTTATTTTAACTTATCATAGTATTTTTCTTTAAAATAACTTGTTAATTGATAATTAATATCTTTATTAGCAAATATATTTTTTACTATATTTGGAATTTCTTCTATATTATCACAGTAATAAATATAATTACTATATATTTCTTTAAACCAGTTAACTCCTGTTGATACTTTATGATCATTTGTTTTAATAACAATTACTGGAGTTCCTGCAATTAATGAAAAAATTGTTCCATGAAATCTATCAGTAATAATAACTTTATATTTTGAAAAACTATCTATTTTGTTCATTATTTCTTTTTGAATAGTATTTAAATCATATCTTTTAAGTGGATTACAGTTTGTATCAGTTATATCAACTATTTTTTCAAATTTATTTAGTTTACTAACTAAATTTTTAATATCACTATCTGTATAAAACTTTTCTCCATCGTTTCTAACACAAACACAAATACCATTTCTATCATTATTAAAATGAAGATTACCAATAAGAGTTGTAACAATGTCAGGATACAACTCTACCTCATGTAAATTCATTTTTTCTATTAAATTTTTATAAGAAACTTCATCTCTTGCTAAGATTTTAAGATTATTAACACCATTTAAAACTTTTTTGATACTTTCTTCTTTTTTTGGTATATTATAGAGTACTGTTTGAGGAAATATTATACATCTATTCTTATTAAAATTACTTAAAATTATCTTTCTAACATAATCATCTGGATGATAATCAGTCATTGTATAACCACTTTGAAAAATAAAAATATCATCTTTATTTAATTTATTATTTATAATACTAATAATTTTTTTTCCATAAAACCTAATTCCCTTGGTTGGTAAAATGATATATTTATTGTTAAGATAATTCTCTAAAATCCAATTTTCAATACAATATCTTTGAGCTAAATCACCCAAATTATCATGAATTGGTGCACAAAAATACCATATTTTTTTTTCTTCTTTATTTGTTTTTTCTATACTATTTAACATTTCTGTAGCTATAGTTTTATTTTTTGAATAGTTTAATATTTTTTTTAATGTAATATATGGTTTACTAGCTACTTTTTTAACTAATTTTTTCATATCAACCTACTTTCTTAATTCCAAAATACATAAGGAATAACACCAGACCAATATGGTCTATATATTAAAATTACATAATAATATGCTAAAGATATACAAATAGTAATAAATAAAGCAAGTAATCTCTTTTTTGCATTTCTTATTTTGTATATCATATTAACAAATGTTACACAATTGACCACTGAAAAATAAAGCGCAAATCTACCTAAGATGGAACCCCTTATTGATGTAATACTAATACAAAAAGATAATAGGGAAGCCATATACCCAACTTTATTAAATTTACTATCTTCCGAATTATCACCAATATTATAATAATGATTCACAAATATAAAAATAATAAATTGCAAAACGGCCTTTAATATCGTACCTAACTGATTTTGTAAATAGTATTTATCAGAGTCCAAATAAACAGCATGTTGAGGGAAAAAATTTGATAGCAAGAGTATTATTTGACTTGAAAATGTTATTAAAATTAGTGATAAAAATATTAATTTTCTTTTATTATTTGTTGTTATCTTAAATTTAGATAGTGGTAATAACAGT
>CACZOV010000072.1 GCA_902782915.1 uncultured Erysipelotrichaceae bacterium
TAACTTTTAAAGTACCATCACCTTCAATATATAAATCATCTTTTGAAAATAATACAGAATCCATTTCTTCTGATACAGTACCATTTAAAGTATTTTCTCCAACTAATTCTATATAGGTACAATTAGCATCTTCTATATAAATAGCCGGTCCATTTGAATTAGTAATAGATACATTATTTAAGATTAATTTTACATCATCATTTGTATTAATAATTAACTGTCCATCTTCAATTTTTCCAGTTATAGTATAAACTCCACCTTTAGTAATGGTAGTAGTTTCTGTTAGAGCTAGATTAAAACTATTGGCAATATTCCAATTTATGTTATCTTTTATTGCTGATACTGTTGTTATATTATTATCTTTTCCTAGAAAATAAGATACCCCAATTAGTCCAAGTATTATCAGACATAATACTCCTATTAATATTTTCTTTTTCATAAAACCTCTCCAATCATTTCATGAGTTAAAGAAATTTTTAAATTCCCATTTTTAACTCTAATTTTATCTATAAACTCTTTTTCATTTATATTATTTTTTAAATCAATTAAATAAGTTAACTCAAACATGCTTCCCATATTCACGGTTTTTGCCACTGAAAGTTCAACACTATTTAAATATTCATCAAAGATATCATTAAATACTTCTGTATAATCTAAGTCTTCCGGAATACTAATTTTTAAGATTCTTGTTTTTTCTCCTTTTTCACCAAATTTAATAAAATGTAAAAATAAGATTATAAAAGATGCTATTAAAGTAAATATTATTGAATAAGCAATGTATCCAGTTCCAATTGCAAGACCAATTGCCATAGCAAAAAATACTGATAATATTTCTTTAGAATTTCCTGGAATACTTCTGAATCTAACTAATGAAAAAGCACCTCCAACAGCAACAGCAGTTCCAAGATTTCCATTTACAAGTAAAATTACTATAGTAACAAGTGCAGGTAATACTACAAGTGTTGTAATAAAGTTTTTATTTGTTCTATTAGTTTTAGCATGTACAAGTGCAACAATTAAACCCATAACAAATGATGTTAATATACAAATTGCAAAATTAATTAAAGTTAAGTTTGTACTTAATATTGAATTAAACATATACTTTTTCCTCCTTATAAGTAAATTCTTTTGAATTTAAATTAAATTCTTTATTTATGTTTGTTTTTGTATTTATATTTTCTTTTATCTTTTTTGCTTGATATATTTCTCCATATTTAGAAAAACTTTTAGGATATATTTTCATACTACTTAATATTTTTACAAACCATAAAGGAATAGCATCAAGTGATTTAAATTCCATAATATATTGATCTTTATGAGATAAATTTCCGTTATCACCAAGTTCCAATCTAAGTTCATCTTCCCTACTCCTTAAGTATGTATCAAATGTAATTCTAAAATTAATATTATCTTTATCATAGTATGATAATCTATCATATCCTATAAATAATTTAGGTTTTAAATTAACTTTTTTAATAATATAATCGATTTCTCTCATGACTTGATTGTTATATTTTGGTTTAATTTTTTTAGTTTCTAAATAATTATAAAAATCTTTTAAAACTATTTCTATTCTTCTTTTAAAAACAATTCCATTCATTTTTCCTTTTATTTCCAGAAAAACTACACTATTAAGATTTGGAACATTATAACTTCTAAGTCTTATCTTTTCTTTAAAAATTGGCTTTTCTAATGAATTAATTATTAAATCATTATTATCATTATCAAAATATAAATTACATATTTTACTTTTATAATATTGATCTTTAACTAAATGATTTTCTATTTTACTTAATAATTCTTTATATTCTTTTTCATTTAAAATATATTTTTGTTCTATTCTATTAAAAATTTCCATTTTTTCTCCTTTCATGAATCATTATAGTACTAGAATATGTAAATAATTTGGTAACTTGGTTAAAAAAAATTAAATTTATAATGAAGTTTTTGTGAAAATAGTTATTAATAAATAAATTAATGAAAATAAATAAAAACACTTGAATTATCTAAAAAGTTATGGTTTAATATAAACATAATTATTTAAGAAGTAGTAATTTATATTTCTTTTTTAGAGAGTTTGTGTTTGGTGAAAACAAATAAAGTGATATAAGTGAACTTGTCTTATCACAAATAATCGAGTAACTTCGTTAAAAGTAATTAAGTTAAATAAAGGATGGTACCGTCTTATGACTCCTTAGGTATCGTCCTTTTTTCTATAGAAAGCTGGTGATTTTATGAAAATTAATGATTTATATTGGTTTATTGGAACTTTTTTAGTAGTTTATATGTTTTATTTATTTTTGCATGTATTTCGTAAAAATAAAAAATATGATCCAAATAAAGTATCACAAGAACTTATATATTTAATTCGTAAGTATCGACTGGATATGGATAAAATTAGTTATAAAAAAATAATGAATCAAATAGGTTTAGTTAGTGCTTTTGATATAGCATTTACTAGTACATTTATGTTTTCCTATGTTAAAAATATTTATTTAAGTATATTTATTGGGGCAATAATGTTAGTACCTTTAATTATTATTACGTTTAATTTAATAGGAAAATATTATGAAAAGAAAGGATTGATAAAAAATGGAAACAAAAAAGATTGAAAAGAAATGGCAAAAATATTGGAAAGATCATCATACTTTTGAAGCAAAAAATGACAGTGATAAAAAGAAATATTATATTTTAGTTGAATTTCCTTATCCAAGTGGAGCTGGACTTCATGTAGGACATGTACGTAGTTATGCATCTCTTGATGCAGTTGCAAGAAAAAAAAGAATGGAAGGATATAACGTATTATTCCCAATGGGATGGGATGCCTTTGGAGCACCAGCTGAACAATATGCAATAAAAAATCATATTCATCCAAGTGTTGCAGTAAAAGAAAATATTAAAACATTTAAAGGACAACTTCAGAGTTTAGGATTATCATTTGACTGGTCAAGAGAAATTTCTACAACTGATCCTAAGTACTATAAATGGACACAGTGGCAATTTTTAAAATTTTATGAGAAAGGTTTGGCATATAAAGCCAAAGTATCTGTTAACTGGTGTCCAAATTGTAAAATGGTTCTTTCAAATGAAGATGCATCTGGAGGAGTATGTGAGCGATGTGGTGCAAGTGTTGTTCAAAAGGAAAAATCTCAATGGATGCTAGGAATGAAAAAATATGCTGAAAAATTACTTGAAGGACTTAAAGATACTAATTTTCAAGAAAAAACCAAATTGGCACAAATAAATTGGATTGGAAAATCAGAAGGTGCTGAAGTAGATTTTTTGATAGATAACAGTGATGAAAAATTAAAAGTTTATACAACAAGACCTGATACAATATTTGGTGTAACATTTATGGTAATTGCACCAGAACATCCAATTATAGAGAAATTAGAAACTCGTATTTTAAATATGGATGAATTAAAAGAATATAAAGAGTATGCAAGTCATAAAAATGAAATGGAAAGAACTCAATTAAATAAAGATAAAACTGGAGTTAAAATACTAGGTTTTTATGCAATTAATCCAATTACTAAAGAAAAAATTCCTGTATACGTATCAGACTACGTTATGATGAATTATGGAACTGGTGCTATTATGGCGGTTCCAGCCCATGATGAACGTGACTATGAATTTGCTAAAAAGTTTGATATTCAAATAATTCCAGTAATAGAAGGTGGCGATATTTTAAAAGAGGCTTACACTGGTGATGGCGTGATGATTAATTCTAGTTTCTTAAATGGAATTGATAATAAAAAAGAAGCTATTAATAAAATGATTGAATATATGGAATCAAATGGAATTGGTAAAAGAAGTATTAAATATCGTTTACAAGATTGGGTATTTTCTCGTCAAAGATTCTGGGGAGAGCCAATTCCGATGATTGAGTGTGAAAATTGTGGATGGGTTCCAGTACCTTATCAAGATTTACCTGTAAAGCTTCCAAATGTTGCGTCCTACGAACCAACTGAAACAGGAGAAAGTCCACTTGCTTCTATTTCAGAGTTTGTTAATTGTAAGTGTCCAAAATGTGGAGGAGCTGCTAAAAGAGAAACAGATACTATGCCTAATTGGGCAGGATCAAGTTGGTACTGGCTTCGTTATATGGATCCTAATAATGATCTTGAATTTGTAGGAAAAGATGCTTTAAATTATTGGGGAAAAGTTGATTGGTATAATGGTGGAATGGAGCATGCGACAAGACATCTTTTATATGCAAGATTTTGGAATAATTTCTTGTATGATGAGGGATTAGTACCAAATGATGAACCATTTAATCTTCGTACAATTGATGGTATGATATAAGGTTCAAACGGAGAAAAAATGTCTAAAAGTAAAGGAAATGTTATTAATCCAAATGATTGTGTAGATGAATTTGGAGCTGATGCACTTCGTGTATATGAAATGTTTATTGGAGATTACGAAAAAGAAGTAAATTGGAGTACATCTAGCTTAAATGGATGTAAAAAATTCTTAGATCGCGTTGAAAGACTTGGAGAAAAACTAAGAGATAGTATAAGATTTTCAAAAGAAATTGAAGTTACAATGAATAAAACAATTAAAAAAGTATCAGAAGATTTAGATAATTTAAAATATAATACAGCAATATCTAGTTTAATGATCTTATTAAATGAACTTGAAAAATTAGATAGTATTACTACAAAAGACTATAGAACTTTACTATTATTACTTAATCCAATGGCTCCTCATATGACAGAAGAATTAAATGAAAAATATAATCTTGGTGAGCCTTTATGTGAATCAAAATTTCCTAAATATAATAAAGAAAAACTTGTAGAAGATACAATTACTATTGCTATTCAAGTAAATGGAAAATTAAGAGGAACAATTGATGTACCATTAGATACATTAGAAGATGAATTAACAAAAATGGCTTTAGAAAATTCTAATGTAAAAAAACATATTGCTGAAAAAGAAATAATTAAAACAATTGTTATAAAAAACAAAATAGTTAATATAGTTGTAAGATAATAAAATGGAGGAAATATGGCTAATAATACAAATGAAATGTTTATGCAATTTAGTGATGCAACAGGTTTAAGTTTAAAAGATTATCAATTAATTTCAGTTTTAGAACATCAACAACAATTAGAATTATTTTATGACTTTATAGTATGGGAAAAACAAATGAAAGAAATTGGAAAAAAATATGCTAACTTTTTAGAGTATTTAGGATTGGATATAAAAGATAAGGATAATGCTGAAATTGGAAAATCAATTCATGATTCTGTTGTTAGTAGTTTTAATACCACTTTAATAACACCATATTCAGATCATATACCCAAAAGTCGAATTATCCCGGGATTTTTCTTAATTGAAAATAGAAAACCATATGTATGGAGTATGGAATCAAAGAATATTTTACTTGATAATGTAAAAACATTTATTACTCAAAATCCTTATAATATAAGTGAACTTACCCATTGGGAAGATTTACATGATAATTATTATAATATTGCAGTTGGCATGTTTGGAAATTTTTATGATAAAAATAAAAAAGCTAAATTAGATCAATTAAAAGAATTTCGCAATAAGTTATCGTCATTTAAGGATATTAAAATGGAATATATAACTGATGGAGACTTTTATGCATCAGCAATTGTAAGTAATAGAGGTAAAGTAAAAATAAAATAGAGTATTTATGAAAAATAAATACTTTTTTTAAAAAATTGTTTGATATTTTAAAGAACATGATATAATTATATTAGGATATTATAGATTTGAGGTGACATAGATGACTTTTTATGATTTATTAGAAGAAAACTTAAATGATAAAGAACAACTTTCAATCATATTACTTGAATTTGATAGAGTTTTAAAAGATCTTCATAATCGTGGATTTTTCATTTATGACTTTAATCCTAAAAAAATTATTTTAGATAATGGAAAATTAAGTGATTATTCTTTTCGTTTTGTATATAACTTAGGTGTCAATGATAATTATAAAAAGGTAAATGTTTGGCAATTATCCAAAATAGGAATAATGGCTTTTAATAATTATATAGTAGATGGTAGTCTAACCGATGAATATTGTAATTATTTAATAGCTAGTTTAAAACAAATAAATGAAAATGGAAATATACCAGAAGAAATATATGAATACTATGAAGAAATAATTTTAAATGATCACTTTTCATACATGAATGATTATTTAGTAAAAAGACAAGAATTAAAGGGACAGCAAAATGGAATTGTTATGAAAAAAAGTTTATCAACGCCTCCAGGTCGTGCATTTGCAAATGTAGAGGATGCAGCATATGTTAATATATTACTTATTCCAACTATTCTTGCTTTAGTGTATTTAGTTGGATTAATGATATATATATTTGTTCTAAAATAGTAAAAAACACTTGATCTTTATATAAAAATATGATATTTTATATACATGAAACACGAAAAGTGTTTTTTATATTACAAAAAAATAGGAGAAAAAAATGAAAAAAGAAACTAAAAAAGAAAAAGTTGAAAAGAAAAAGGATACTTCAAAGGATATAAAAAAAGTAGAAAAAAAAGAAAATCTTATTAAACAAATAAAAAAAGAAATGCAAAAAGTCCATTTTCCAAGTAGAAGTGATATGGTTAAATATAGTATTGCAACTATTGTTTTTGTTATCTTTTTTGCAGTATATTTTTATTTAATTGAACTAGTGATGGCACTTGTTAAGAGTTTAATATAGGGGGGTAAAAATGGAAGAAAAACAATGGTATGTAGTAAATACTTATTCAGGTCATGAAAATAAAGTTAAAGAAAAGTTAGAAATGCGTGCAAATTCATTAGATATGAAAGATTATATCTATCGTGTAATTGTACCAGAAGAGACTATTATTGAAGAAAAAAATGGTGTTGAAAAAGAAAAAGTAAAAAAATTATTTCCAGGATATATATTAGTTGAAATGGTTATGAGTGATGAAGCTTGGTTTATAGTTCGTAATACACCAGGTGTAACAGGATTTATTGGATCAAGTGGAAAAGGAGCTAAACCTACCCCACTTCAACCATATGAAGTAGATAATATATTAAATAGTATGGGTATGGATCGTATTGATATTAAAAACGATCTTGTTATTGGTGATTCTATTAAGATTGTTGATGGACCTTTCTCAGGTATGTTTGGTAAAGTTGAATCAATCAATGAAGAAACAAAACAAGTAAATGCTATTGTTGATTTATTTGGTCAAGAAACAACAATAGAATGTGAGCTTTCTCAAATAAAAAAGGCTTAATATGAATACGGTTTTGGTTGATAGAATAGAAGTTAAAGAAATAAGAAAAAACAAGTGCATAGGTCGTGGAAAAGAAGGAAGTTGTTATTTTCTAAAACAAGAGCACCAAGTTGTAAAAATTTATCATATATGGGATTCAAAAAGAAAAATTTATTTTGATCAAGGATCCGATCGAATAGCTTTTCCAAATAAGATTTTATTGGACAAGGAAACAAATATACTAGTTGGATATACTATGAATTATTTAGAAGGTATAAAATTTCTAGATGGTTTTCAAGATAAATTATCTTTAGGAGAATTAAAAAAATCATATCAAGAACTAAAAGAAATTATTAAGAATTTAAAAGATATCTATATGGATGATAATTGTTTAGAAAATATGTTATATGATTATAATTTAAAAAGAATTAATTTAATTGATACAAGTAGATGGTATCGTAAAGAGAATGGATATATAGAAAATATAAATGAATATAATTGGCAAATGATAACTGCTCTTCTTCGAAGTATTAATTGGAAGAATTTTAAACTTAATCAAGAAAAAAAACTATATGAATTATATTTAATTTATGATCATTTAGAAAATATACCAAATTTATTTTTAGAGTTTTTAGAAGAGTTAGAAAATAAAGTATCAGAATATAAGGGATATAAAGTAAAAAAAATTAATGAATTAAAATTATAGGAGTTTTGGGATGAATAAAGAATATATTTATAGTCATGGTCAAGTTTTAATAAGAGATGATTTAAATAAAGAAAAAATTGTTGACTATTATGATAATTTAGATCAGGTACTAATACAAGAAAATATCATTGAAGAAATGATGAATAAAAAGGAAGATCTAGAGAAAAATATAAGTGAAAAATTAAAGCCATATACAATTAAAAGATTAATTTTAGATACTGTTTTAGGAACTTTATTGATGGCTTTTCTTATGAATATTTTAGTTAATTCTTTTGGACCTATAGATGGTATTAAAGATCTTTATGTTCAATTATATGAGCCAATAATAAGTATATCTATATTTTTACCAATTAATATAATTGGTTCTTGTCTAAAATATATTGATAAAAAAGAATCTTTAAAGGAAAAAAGAGGAAAAAAAATAGAATTAGAATTATTAAATAGAGAATTAGAAGATGCAAAGAAATATTTAGAATATTTAAAGAGTAATAAAACTTGTAACAAAAAGAAACGTAACTTTGATTCAAAACAAATTAATGATTTAGAACAATTAAAGTTATTAAAAAAATGTCTTTTATTTTATAAAGAACTTGGATATAATGAGCAAAAGTATTTAAAAGCTTATCAAGAAGGAAAGCTTGATTATAGTTTAAATAATTATGATCAAGAAGAAATATCTTTTGCAAAAGAATATTTTAAGGAAAAAATAAATAAAAAACGTTAAAAGTACTTGATTTTACAAGAAAATAATGTTATTATCATACTGCTATATTTTATTGATATAGATTTATATATACGTTTTGTATATATATTTAGTGGGAGGCGAAAGTCCTAAATTTGTTTAAAAATAATGCGGACGGACATATGTTAGCTTTTTGGACCACTCACGAAAAGATTAGATCAAAGAAAGGATGTGTTTTTCGTGGCTAAAGAAGTTGTTAAGAAAATTAAGTTAGCAATTCAAGCAGGTCGTGCAACACCAGCTCCACCAGTTGGAACAGTGTTAGGACCAGCCGGAATTAACTTACAAGATTTTTGTACTAAATATAATGATGCAACTAGAGATAAAATGGGAGATATAGCACCAGTTGAAATTACTATCTATGATGATAGAAGTTTTGACTTTGTAATTAAGACTCCACCTACAGCATTTTTAATTAAGAAATATGCTAAAGTACAAAAAGGTTCTGTTAAAGGAAAAAATGAAATTGTTGGACATTTAACAGAAGATCAAGTTAAAGAAATTGCTACTATTAAATTACCAGATTTAAACGCATATGATGTAGATGCAGCTATTAAAATTGTTAAAGGAACTGCACTTAATATGGGTATAGAAGTTAAATAAAGTAGTAAATCATATAGGGCAACCTATGTGGAAGGATAAAGGTCCGCTAAAACCACAAGGAGGTAAAAAATGAAAAGAGGAAAAAGATATAATGATGCTGTTTCAAAGATTGAAAAAGGCAAAGTTTATACTAAAGAAGAAGCAGTTAAGTTGGTAAAAGAAACTTCAAATGCAAAGTTTGATTCTACAATTGAAGTTGCAATGTATTTAAATCTAGATACAAAAAAAGCTGATCAACAATTACGTGGTGCAGTTGTACTACCTCATGGAACAGGAAAAACTAAAAAAGTTTTAGTAATTGCTAAAGGTGATGCAGCAAAAGCTGCAAAAGAGGCAGGAGCTGACTATGTTGGTGATGTTGACATGGTAGAAAAAATCGAAAAAGAAAATTGGTTTGATTTTGATACATTAATTGCAACACCAGATGCTATGCCACTTCTTGGTCGTCTTGGACGTATACTTGGACCAAAAGGTTTAATGCCAAATCCAAAAACAGGAACTGTTACAACAGACGTTACTAAAGCTATTAATGATGTTAAATCAGGACGTGTTGAATATAGAACTGACAGTTTTGGAAATGTTCACGGTATTATAGGTAAAGCAAGTTTTGATGAAGATAAATTACTTGAAAACTTAAATACATTTGTAGGTACAATTCTTAAATTAAAACCAGCAACTGTTAAGGGTGATTATGTTAAAAATGTTAGTATATCATCTACTATGGGTCCTGGAATAAAGATTAATATTAATTCATTTGACAAATAGTAAAATAATGATATAATAATGGAGTTTATTTGGTGCCAAAGACAGTAGGTCGTTTGTAAATCCTACCGAGGACTAAAACTAAGATTTAGAAAGTTTTAAAAGTCCTTGATATAGGACTTTTTTGGTACTTTTAAATAAAAATATGAAGGAGGAAATATGGCAAATCCTAAGATATTAGAGAAAAAACAACAAGTAATCGATGAGATAAAAGATAAGATTGAAAATTCTAAAGGTGTTGTTTTATTTGATTATCGCGGGCTTACTGATGCTGAAATTAAAGAATTAAAAAAAGCTTTAAAAGAAGTAGATAGTGAATATAAAGTTTATAAAAATACTTTAATGCATAGAGCTTTAAGTGATTTAAATATTAATATTGATGAACATTTAAATGGTCCAAGTGCATTAGCATATAGTCATGATCAAATAGCTCCTATTAAAGTACTTGCAAATTTCATGAAGAAACACAAAGCAGTTACTTTAAAGGTTGGACTTGTAGATAATCAAGTAACTAGTAGCGAAGAATTAGAAAAATTATCAACTATTCCATCACGCGAAGGATTACTTACAATGCTTGCTGGAGGTATGCTTGCTATACCAAAAGATTTAGCAATCTGTTTAGATTTATATTCTAAACAATTAGAAGAAAATAATTAATTAAAGGGAGGAAATTAAAATGGCAAA
>CACZOV010000073.1 GCA_902782915.1 uncultured Erysipelotrichaceae bacterium
AAATATTTTATGAAACTTTGATTCAGATTTTTCATAATAAATTGTGTCTATGTCTATTTGTTTTAAACCAATTTGTTTGTTTACAAAATAAATTAATTGTTGCATCTCATATTCAAATCTATTTCCTTCTATTTCTAAACATTCTTCTAAATATTTGTTTGGGATAGCTCTAAGTCCTGTTTGGGTATCAATTATTTTTTTATCATACAAAACATGAAAAAGTAAACTAGTTAATCTATTTCCGATTCTATTAAAAAAAGGAACATTTTCATTATAAAAATTACGGCATCCCAAAACTATACCATCTGTTTCAAGAATTTCTTTATAAACATTATTAATTGATGTTGGTATGTGTTGATAATCAGCATCAACTGTTATAATTCCTTTATAATTATCTTTTAAATTTAATAAATAATACTTTATTCCATATTTTAATGCAAATCCCTTTCCCTCATTATTTGAATACTCCAAAACTATACAATTTTCTATTTCTTTTAAAGATTCAAAGATTTTTTGTCCTTCTATACTTCCATCATTTATAATAAGGATATTGTAATGTTCTTTTTTTAAATCTAAAACTAAATCTAATAATTTTTGACTAGGATTATAAGCTGCTATTAAAATGATATATTCTTTCATATTTACCTCTTAATATGAGTATATCACAAAAATAAATAAGTTTAAACATTATATTTCTTTAAGATCTATTTTTTCATCTAATCTATTTTCTAATAATTCAGGATTATTTAAGATGTATTCAAATAATTTAAAGCTTTTAATTAAATAAAAACCATCTGCAATTCTTTCATCAAAATTTACTCCAAAGTTACATGATTTTATGATTTTAATATCACCATCTATTACTTTTACAGTATCTCGTACTTCACCAATTGAAGTAATTGATGAACAATTTCCAAAGTTTGTATTATTATGATATATTGAATCACTTTTTAAAGATCCTATATTAGTTACAATAGCACTTGAAAAATAAATATCATCTTCCTGTAAACTCATAGGAAGTATTCCTTTACTATCCATAAATTTAAGTAAACCAACAATAGGTATTCTTATAACATTAGGTAATTTACCAAGTATATCAATTGCTGAGTTTGCTCCTTTTACTTTACTTTCTTTTTCTCTTATATCTGAAACCATTCCTTTTATTTTCTTTGATAAAGTATCAATTGTTTCATCTAAACTAATTGGTACTTGAATCATTAATTCTTTTGAATTATCAGTAAATTTAACCTTAGCAACAAAGGCAATCACAATATCGGTATGTTCAAATAAATGTCTATTTTGTACAAACCTATTTAACTTTGGTCTATTATAAATTGTTTTAGCAAAAGCAAGAACAATTGCATGAAAAAAAGTATACTCTTTCCCTTCATTTTTTGCTTTAGCAAGATAATTCATTAAATTAGTTACATCAATTCCTGTATTAATAAATACATCAGCATCACACCTTCTTGGTTTTAAATCAATTAAAATTTGCTCCATTCCTTTAGCTTTAACTCTTTTTACATTTCGTCTCATTATTTTATCCTCCTAATTATTTTCTTTTTGTAGTTTTTTAAAATCTACTTTTCCAACAATTGTTTTAGGTAAACTATTTCTAAATTCAAATTCTTTAGGAATTGCATAAGAACTTAAATTCTTTTTACAAAGTTCTTTCAATTCATTTTCTAATTCATCACTTTTTTTATATCCTTTTTTTAGAACAATAAAGGCTTTAGGAACTTCCTTTTTATATGGATGAGGAATTCCAATAACACTTGCAGTTAAAACTGCCTCATGAGAACTTAAAATTTCTTCAATTCTTGATGGATATACATTGTAACCACTTGTTATAATCATTCTTTTTAATCTTTGCTTATAGGTGATAAACCCATCTTCATCCATTGAACCAATATCACCAGTATGAAGCCATATATTACCATCTCGATGATGTTTTAAAGCTTGATTTGTTTCAGCCTCATTATTAAAGTAGCCAAGCATTACGGTTGGACCACATACACATATTTCTCCATCTTCATTATAAGGAACTGCCTTTTCAATATTAGCCTCAAATATTTTTACATAAATACCAGGCCAAGGAATTCCAATTGTACCAGGACGACTCGCTCCTTTTAAATCAACTGATACAGCAGCAACGGCTTCAGTTAAACCATATCCTTGAATTAAATTAGTTCTACTTCCATGATCATATAAAAAATTATTTATTTTTAAAACTTTTTCTTTACTTAAAGTATCTCCACCACTTATAACATATTTTAAATTTGAAAGATTAATATTTGAACTATTAGAATTCATTGTTAAAGCTTCAAATAAAGTTGGAACTCCAACTAAAACAGATGGTTTGTATTTTTTTAATAGATCAATAAAATTATTTTTTTTAAATGTTGGAATTAAAACTACCATAGCACCTACAGAAAATGCATCATTAATGGATACTTCAAGTCCAAAGCCATGAAAAATAGGCATTATTCCTAAAATAACATCATCACTTGAGAGATCCGGATAAGCTCTAAGAGCACTTATAGTTGATGCATTCATATTTCCATTTGAAAGAACAATTCCCTTAGGAGTTCCAGTTGTTCCACCACTTTCTAAAATAAGAGCTGGATCATCTCTTCTTATAATATTTACACTTTCCTTATAAGAAAGATTCAATTTTAAAAAATGTTTCCAAGATATATATTTTTCACTTAATAATCCATGATATCTTTTTTTATAACTAATTATTTTATAAAATAATTTTTTCATTCGACCAAAAGATAAATCAATAGATAAAATAATAACTTTTAAAACATCAGTATCATCTATAATAGAATTAACTTTAGGAATAGTAATATCAAGAGCAAGTAAATACTTTGTTTTATAAAGTTTAAGAGATTCTTTTATTTCATTTTCTGAAAGCATCGGATGCAAAAGATTAGTAACTGCTCCTATTTTATTTAAAGCATAAAAACTAATTAATGCTTCTGGAATATTTGCTGATATTATAGTTACGATATCATATTTTTTTACTCCTAACATTTTAAATTTTTCTGCACATAAATCAATTTTTTCAAAAAACTCTTTATAAGTAATTTTAAAATTATAATAATTAATGGCAATATTATTTTCATAATTATTTTTAATCATTCTGTTTTTTAAAAATTGATAAATATTCTCATTATGAATATTTATTTTCATATCATTTTTTTTATAGTATTTTTTCCAAGGTGCATCTGGAGTTTTTTTAATACCAATAAAACTTAAAAAACGCATATCTAAAAAATCCATATTACCTCCTAGTATTTTATATATTTAGTATAACATATTTTTTTAAATAAAGAAAAAAAAGATAAATTTTGTTAATTTAAAATTTATCTTCAATAGTATTAAGACTTTAAAGTAGTAAATGAGACAATATAAATATATTTATCTCTCCATTTTTTAATTATTTACTCTTTGAGTTACCATTGGAGTATCCATAGTTATAACTTCAAATGTATAACCGTTTTGTTTTCCGTAACGAATAATATCACTTATCGCATTTGCAGTATAACTTTTTATATCATGCATAAGTACCATATTACATTTATTTAATGATAATCCTTTAATAACACTATTATAAACACACACTGATGATCCTACCTTAGCACAACTTCCTGCATCATTTGAATCAACATTCCAATCATGATAACGATATCCTCTTGATAAAACTTCACGAGTTAATAACGTCATTAATCCTGTTTGATATTTACGACTTACTGTATTACTACTTCCTCCTGGAAATCTAATAATTTTTGACTCAACTCCTGTTATTCTTTTTACCCTATCTGATACTTTATTCAAATCGTTAAAATAAGCATCCATTGAAGCATAAACAGTTGCATAGTCATGAGTCCATGTATGAAGAGCAACAGTATGTCCTTCATCAAATTCTCTTTTTATTAATGAATCAGCACCTGCTCTTGTTACAAAGAAAGTTGCTTTTACTCCCTCGTCTCTTAAAACATTTAGAATTTTTTCAGTACCAGTCCCTGGTCCATCATCAAATGTTAAATAAATAGCTCCATTTTTATTGCAACTAGAACCATTTACAACATATACTTTCTTTTGAACAACAACTTTTCTTTTAACTTCTGCAGTTTTTCCTTCAGAGTTTTCTACTTGATAAGTTAAAGTATAAGTACCAACACTATTTGTATTAACATTTCCACTAACTTTAACTTTACTTGTCAAATCTCCATCACAAATATCACTAGCCTCATATCCACTTTCTTTATAAGTATCTCCAACAGTTAAATAAACTGTACTTTTTCCATTTAAAGTAATTACAGGATCACTGGTAAACTCCAGTACATCAACTTCTATACTTGTTTTATTATTACTAGAGTCCATAACTTCCAAATAACTCTTATCTCCTTCAATTGAAAGTTTTACCTTATCAGTTAAGTCTCCATCATAATTATCTATAGCATGATATTCACCTTTTCCAATATTTCCATTTTTACAAAACTCAAGAGATGAATCTATAATTATTGATGGTTTAATATCATCATAAACAACAACTTTTTTTTCTAGTTTTTCTTCTTTATTTTTTATTTTATATTTATAACTTAAAAAATACTCTCCTAACTTTGTTGTATCAACATTTCCTTCTTTAAATAATTCTAATTCTTTACAAATTAAAATTGTTCCATAACAAATAGAAAACTTTGGCTCTTGATACTCTGTATTAACAAGTATTTTCTCTTCTGATATAAAGTCTTCAACATAAACTTTTTTATTAAAAACTAATATATATAAAGATACTATGACTAATAATACTAACATTAAAGATATAATTAATATAATTATCTTCTTTTTAGATTTCTTTTTATCTAAAATGATTTCTTTATTTTCCATATCTCTACCTACCATTTCTAGTATAAATCAACAATTATCTTATTTCAAGATTAAAAAAGAAAGAAAAACTATTTTTTCTTTCTTTTACGTAAACGAGGTTTCTTTTTAAAGTCAATATAAAATTCATAAAAATCATCCATCTCTATTTCTTGATCTATTAAGGCAAGGATATCCGTATCTTTATAATTCTTGTCAATTATTGAAAAAATAATTGGATCATCATCAACATAAAAACGATAAGTATTAGTATTTTTACTATAACTTGATTTAGAAAAATCTCCTCTTTTTAAAGTAATAGTATTAAAACTTTCTTTAAAATTTTTATCTGTTTCAATAATTATTAATGAAAAATCAGACTGCCTATAAGCAATAATTAAACTCTGATATTTATAACTTCCATTTTCTAAATAAGAATTATAGGCATATAAGATTTTATAATCTTGATAATCTGTAATGGTATTTTTAAATAAATTCAACATTTTATCTTTAGTTTTTAATATTTCTTTTTCCTTTTCTTTTTTCTTTTCACGATGGAATAATTTCATTAAAGCACCCTCCAACATAATTTAATTATAACATAAATAATTATCTTTTTAAATAAAAAAAATTAGTTCTGATAAAACTAATTTTCTCGAGTTTAGAAAAAGTCGTTCAATTTATATTATCTTTTTTAGAGATAATATAAATATTTTAATAAATATTATCAGTATTTACCACAACCACTTATCCTTGAGTTTACTCCTCTCAAAACAATTGCTTTACTTAGCGGCGACAAGCATTATAGAACCAACTATAACTTTCCAGACCATTAAACAACCTTCGAATTAAATTACTAAAATATTACAACCGTAATACAAAATACCTAAAAGGCAAAAAAGAATAAAATTAATTATTCAAAGTATACTAATCAAAGTATACAAAACATAAATTAACAAAGTAATTTATGCAAGACTATAAATATAAATTCATTAAGAATAAATATTAGAGTCCACAACTTATAATATTATTCAAAAGAATAAATATTAAAGTAAGTAATTATAATCCTATGTTGTTTATTCTTACTAAGTAACTATACTTTATCATAACATTTGACAAATGTCAACATCTTTTTTAATTTTTTTAAATTATTTCTTCTCTTAAAACATTTATACCAAGATCAAAGTAATATTCATCACTTTTTTCTCTTTTAGTTTCTTTATAGTCATATATATAAACTAAATTATCTTTTTTTAAAACTAAATATTTGTTTTTAAAACGATCAACTAAATATTTTACATTTCCATATTGAAATAGATCAAGTTTTAATACCATAACTTCTATTCTACATCTTGTAATTAATTCTAAATTGGGCTTTTTTTGATATCTTTTAAGATAGTTTTCTATTAAATCTTTAATATCCAGATCACTTAATTCAAGTGATAAAGTTACTCTTTTTACACCTAGAAAATGAAGAAGTGCAACTGTATAAGAATTTGTTACATTAAAAGAATAATCACTTATAACATTTGAAAATTTTACTAAACTACCTATCTCTCCTACTAAATACTCTTTTTCTTTAGAATATTTTTGATAATTATTTACAATTTTAGGTATCTTTAAAATAGTTAAACCTGAACAAGTATATTTATAATCTTTTAAAAAAGCATGTTTATTTTCTTTAGGATAATCTTTAAGAGATATATTGTAGTCATTTTCTTTAAAGTTTTTATTAAAATTATTAATTCTTTCAGTATCAAGTTTAGATAAACAAGCTCTTCTTAAAGAATTTATTTCACTTATAGGAATAAATAAACATTCATCTATTTCTATTTCTAAATTTTCTATTTCATAAATTGTGTTATTAATCTTTCTTATTTTTTCTTCTATTTCATCTCTCCCAGTTGATTTCTTAATAGCAGGACTTGGAATAATTCCTTTAATAGTTACTATATTTTTATGATCAGAAAAAGACATTTCAATAGGTTTATTTGCTTTTATTTTAACTGAAACATCAATTGGTACTTTTCGAGTATTTTTCTGTATTTTTTCACTTATTTCTTTTTCTATTTTAGAAGAATAAGTTCTCATTACTTTACTATTCAAAGGAATATTTTTATTTACTTTTAAAGTTATTAAGTCATTTTTATGACCTTCTTTAATTAATTGATTATTCTTTTTAAATTCATTTAAAATTAAACCATACTCAAAGTTTTTATTAATAATTCTTAATCCATCTAAAATAGATACATCATCAACTAATTTTATAGTAATATAATTATTTTTATAATCTATAACATTTCCAATATGAATTCCAATGTGATTAGGAGAATTTGGATTAGATAAAGATGAATCATTAAATATAAATCCCTTTGTATAATTTCTGGTAAAAATATTTTGAAGATTATAAAAGTCTTCTTGATTAATAACAATTTCTCCAGTTTTTAAATAATTATCTCTTGTTTCTTTATACATTTTAGTTGTTGTATAAACATAACTTGGACTTTTCATTCTTCCTTCTATTTTAAAACTATCTATACCAAGATCAATTAATTCTTTCAAATTTTCTAAAGTCATTAAATCTTTCATACTTAAAGGATAACCTTGCATTAATTCATGTCCTTTTTCATCTTCAAGTGTATACGGAAGTCTACAACAGCCTGAACAAGTTCCACGATTACCACTACGATTTCCTATACTTCTTGCAAATAAGCACATTCCTGAATATGATGCACATAAAGCACCATGAACAAAAACTTCTATTTCTAAAGACGTTTTCTCTTTTATTTCTTTTATAATAGAAATAGGTGTTTCACGAGCTAAAACAATTCTTTTTAAACCAAGCCTTTCAGCCATCATTGCACCTTCTAAATTGTGAATATTCATCTGAGTTGATCCATGAAGTTCTAAATTAGGGAATTTTTTATGAACTAAATCAATCATACCTAAATCTTGCATAATCAAAGCATCTACATTATTTTTATGTAAAAATCTTACAAACTCTAAAAACTTATCTACTTCTTTTTCATATATTAAAATATTACAAGTTACATAAACCTTTATTCCGTATTTATGGGCATAATTAATAATATATACTAATTCATCTTCATTAAAATTATTAGAGAATGCTCTTGCTCCAAACATTTTCCCAGCCAAATAAACAGCATCCGATCCAGCACAACATGCTGCATAAAAAGATTCCATATTCCCACAAGGAGATAATATTTCAGGCATTAAATCACTTCCTTAAAAAATAATTTTATCACTTAAGTTATTAACTGTAAACCAATAGTTTTCCTATTTTCTAATTTTAATGATATCATCAAATTCTAATTCTCCAATTAATAAACTACTATCTTGATTATGTTTTTTCATATTACTTATTACCTTTCCTTCATCAAAATTAGCATAGCAATATTTACAAAAATGACTACATGAATTATAAACACCAATATCAACCATTTCTACACAATTACATAATTTTTCTTTTCTAGCATTCCATTTCTTATAGGTTTTACCAGTTAAACGAAAAGCAAGTTCATGAGATAGGCAATCACCTTTAATAAATCCATAATTAACTAAATTTTCTTCTTCAAAACAAGTCTGAATAGTCATTTTATTTTCTTGAGCAATTTTTGAAAAATTAACTCCTATTTTTTCATAATCATCCCTACTAAATTCTTGATACATTAAAACATTTTTATTCTTTAAAACATTTTTTTTAAGATCTATAAAAGAAATAATAATATGTTTAACATAACCATTTAATAATTTACATAACTTTGTAAAAGCCTTAATATGATATTCAAGAGAATATTTTTGACTTAAAAAAACGGGATCATATCTAACATATACGTTTTCACATCCTATTATTTTTGATATTTCTTTTACACATTCTATAATTCTATTTTTATCATAAATACCTGGTTCTATATCTTTTTTATAAGGAGTAATTGTCACATGAAATAAAAC
>CACZOV010000074.1 GCA_902782915.1 uncultured Erysipelotrichaceae bacterium
GGCGATATAGGACTCGAACCTATGACCCCTTGCTTGTAAGGCAAGTGCTCTAACCAACTGAGCTAATCGCCCATAATGCACAAGACGATATTAACTATAACATTTTATTAAAAATATGTCAACAAATTTTTACAATGTTTTAACATTTTTTTATTTTAAATAACCATTATAGATTACTTTCATGTCTAGATTCAGCGTCTTCTATCCAAGTTTTAAGTTTATATTGTAATGTACTAAAACCATGTTCTGTCTCTTTAATTTTGGAATTTCCTTGCTCTTTAATACGATAATTCAAATCTTTTATACTTAGCTTTACATGAAAAGTATCATCATCACTATCTATAACTCTAACACGTATAGTTTCACCAATATTAACAATTTTATTAATATCTTTAACAAATCCATCTGATATTTCTGATATATGTATTAATCCACTATAATATTCATCAAGGGTTACAAATATTCCATACTTTTCGATTCCAGTAACATGTCCTTCTATAATTTCGTTTTTAAAAAATCTCCCCATAGTAACCTCGCCTAAATCATTGTTATTTTATCAAAAAAATTTTCAGAAATCAACAATTGACGCAAACTTTACTAACACATTCATATATTTAATCGTGAAATACCTTATTTTTCACAATTATAATAGTATTTATGTAAAAATTATCCCTCGGCACTTTTAATTTGATCTATATACTTATTTACTATAAAGACCCATCTTACATCTTTTTTATATGATACATAAATTGTTCCCGGTGTAGTTAAATCATTATCATAGAAATTTGTTTTAATGTACTTTATATAAACTTTAATTGATTCATCTATAGAACTAAAATTTTGATAATTTCCTCCAAAACAAGACGTCCCATCAAGACTGTCTTTATTATAATATAATTTTCCAACATTATTACACTTTGTTACCAAAACACTACATTTTTCTTCACATTCTGTATTTTCAATAATCATAGCAGCAACCAAATATGGATTAACATTATTAATGATTGAATATTTTGATATTAATTCACCATATCCATACATTTCTGCTTTTAAAAACTTATTTATCTTATTTCCAATTATAACTGCATCCTCTCCTTCATATGCTAAAGAATTTTCAAGCATTACATCAATGTCATCAATAATACTATTATTATTTAAGTTTGTTTTTTTCTTTGTTTTGATTACTATATTATAATGACTTGCTAAAGAATTTGTCACAGAAATGGCATTTACCCAAATAATATTTAATGTAAAAACCAACACAATTAATATAATTTTCCTTTTCATACTACCACCCCAACTACTTAAAATATATTATTGATATACTCTTACATGAATATCTTTTTTATTTAAACTAACAAAATACGATTTTTCTCTTCTCAAGTTCAGAATTCTATCCATTTTATCGAATTCTTTCTCTTTATCCTTTTTATTCTTGTTATACAAAATATATGTAATATTTTTTATATGTCCAGCGCTTTGTTCTAAAAAGCGAATTACAGGACTTGGAATTTTATTAAACCACAAAGGGGATATTAATATAATACTCTTGTAATTTGTCAAATTTAAATTACACCTTTTAATTGAAATATCAGAATTAGTTATCATATTTAATAGATTTACATTATTAATAGTTTCTATCTCATACAAATCAGCATCATATGTATCTTTATATTTGGAAACAATTTTTAAAATATCTTTATTTTTACTGTAATAAACAATTAAATTCATGATTTTCATCACCAATATATATATTACACTGAATTGAAAAAAATAACAATCAAAAGTTGCAAATTTAAATTTTTTTTTATTTTTTTAAAAAATTTAACAAAATATTTTTATTTTGTATAACTTTTACATTTTAAGGAAAAAATACACCAAAAATTATTAATAAATGCATTTAAAGACTCAAAAATCGCATATCTGAGGCTAAATGATGTAAACAGCCTATATAATGAGAAAATTATATTGGTGGTAAATTATGGATTTTTCAAAAATAATAATTCTTAGAAAAAAAAAGACTTGTCTCAAAGGGAAATGGCCAAAATTTTAAATGTAAGTAAATCAACGTATGCTAGATTGGAAACACAAGAAGAGATTATTCCTTTAATACATCTTATAGATTTTTGTAATTATTTCCATGTTACAATGAACTTTGTTCTTGGTCTAAGTTCTAGAAATGAATTTTCAAAGTATGACTATATTAAAGTAATTGAAAAAGAAAAAATTGGTATAAATATTAAATAAATTCGAAAAAAGAATCATCTCACTCAAAAAGATTTGGCAAAATTGTTTAATACGTCACAATCAACTATTAGTGCATACGAAAACGGAAAAACTTTAGTATTAACAGCATTTGTTTATGAGCTTGCATGTAAATTTAATATTTCAATGGGTAAAATATGTGCTAGAGAGAGAATAGTCATTACCTCAAAATGACATTTATTATTAAAAAGTTATTGCATTATTTTGTTTGCAATAACTTTTATCTTTTATAATTACAATTTGTTAGCAAGCCCAATATAATTTTCTGGAGTTAAATTTAATAGATTTTCTTTGTCTTTTTTATCTATATTTAATTTTTTTATAAACTCCTCTATTTCATCTTTTTGTATTTTCTTTCCTCTAGTTAATTCTTTTAATTTTTCATAGGCATTGTTAATACCATACTTTCTAAGCATTGTTTGAATTGGCTCAGCAAGAACTTCCCATTCTTCTTCAAGTTCTTTTTTTATGACTTCTTCGTTTATTTTTATTTTTTTTAAGCCTTTTAAAGTTTCTTTCAATCCTTGCAAAGAATATCCAAAAGCAATTCCTAAATTTCTCAATAGTGAAGAATCAGATAGATCTCTTTGCATCCTTGAACGAGGTAATTTATTCGACAAGATCATAAGTAAACTATTTGCAATTTCTAAATTAGATTCACTATTTTCAAAATTAATTGGATTAACTTTATGAGGCATTGTACTACTTCCTACTTCACTTGCTACAATTTTTAAATTAAAATAGGCACGACTAATATATAACCACATATCAATATCTAAATCTAGTACTATATTATTTATATGTCTTATAATATCTAAGATTGTAACCATATAGTCATGATTTTCAATTTGCGTTGTTAGGGGATTAAAAACAAGATCAAAGCTTTCAATAAATTCTTTTGATAAATTAATAATATCCTTTTCAGGATATACAACCGAAAGTGCACTATAATTTCCAGTTGCTCCATTTAATTTAGCTTTTATTGAGGTTTTTTTTAATTTTTTGATTTCTTCATTCAATCTATACCAGTATACTTTAAATTCTTTTCCAACTGTTGTCGGGGTAGCTGGTTGACCATGTGTATGAGCAAGAAATGAGATATTTTTAGTATCATCACTTAATTTTTTTAAATAAGAAATAAACTCTTTTATTTGACTATAATAATATTCATTAAAAAAATCTTTTATCATTAGAGCATAAGAAATATTATTTATGTCTTCTGATGTTAAGCCAAAATGTACAAATGGTGTTATTTTTTCTAAGTTCAGTTCTCTTAATTTACTATTAATAAAATATTCTACAGCTTTTACATCATGATTAGTAATTTTTTCTTTTTCTTTTATTGAAAGATAAGAATCCATATTATATTTTTTAGAAATAGACAATATTTTTGGAATATTTTCTTTTTTTTCAAAAAAGATTTTTTTAGAAATTAAATAAGTTAACCAATTGATTTCTACTAAAACCCGATATTTCATATAAGCATATTCGGAAAAATATGGTGATATGATTTCTTTTATATCACTATATCTTCCATCTAATGGACAAATTTCCATTGCTCTTAATTCATTCATATACATTTCTCCTACAAATTAATTATATCAAAAACAAAATAAAAATAAATAAAATTTTATAATTTTACTTATTATTTATTTTAAATAAATTACTTCTTTTATATGGTTGCTTTTGATCTGTTAAACCTAGAATATAATCTACACTTACTCCATAAAAATCTGCTAACTTCAATAAAATATCAATTGGAATATTTAATATTTCATTTTCATATCTAGAATATGTTGTTTGAGAACAACCTATTTCACTAGCAAGTTTAATTTGAGTTAAATCCATATCTTCTCTTAAATCTTTCAATCTGAACATAATACCACCAGGATAATTCTATCTTATGCAAACTTAGCATATTGACTTTTATGCATAAAGTGCATAAAATTATATATATGAAAGGCAAAATATATGAACTTAATTGAATTATATTCTTCTTTGATAATTATACCTTTGGAAAATGAAATAAAGAAAATTAAAAAGAAGAAAGGACTTTTTTTAGCAAATAGTAAAACTATATATTTAAATCAATTAGAGAATTTATTACAAGAATACTATAAAAAGTTTTTTATTATAATGAAACAAGATTTTGATTTTCATGAAAAACTAATTTCAAAAGAAACTGATAGAAATTAATTTGTTCTATCAGTTTCTATATTATAGAATAATATCATAGATATTTTTACTATTTTCTAGTACTTCGATGAGTTTGTCAATTTCTTCTTTGGTATTATATAAATATAAACTAATTCTACATGTGTTTTTAACTTCTATTTCATCTTTCACCATTTTACTACAATGATTTCCTGCTCGAATACATATATGATAATGATTTAAGTATTTAGATGTATCTTCTGCAAATATTTTATCTATATTAAATACAACTATTCCTGATTCACTATTTTCATTATAAATTGTAACATTATCTATTTTTTTTAGTTTTTCTATTAAATGCTTTCGCAATTGCTTTTCATGTTCTGCTATTTTATCCATTCCGATCTCGTTAAGATATAAAATTGCTTCTTTAAGTCCCAAGACACCTGCAATATTTTGAGTTCCTGCTTCTAACTTTAAGGGAACTTCTTTATACTCAACTTCTTTATTACTTTCAAAGGTACTATTCATTCCACCACCATATTTAAATGGTTTCATTTCAGTTAAATATTTACTTTTGGCATATAGAACTCCAACTCCTGTTGGACCAAGCATTTTATGAGATGAAAAAGCTAAAAAATCAATATTGTCTCTGATTACATCTGTTTTCATATGTGGAACACTTTGAGCTCCATCTACTACAAGCAAAATATCTAATGAATGTAGATATTTTGATATTTCTAAAATAGGTCTTACATCTCCAATCACATTGGTAATATAAGCTAAAGATACAACTTTTGTTTTTTCAGTAATAACTTTTTTTAAATTATCAAGTTCTACTTTTTTATCATCATTTAAAGGAATAAATTTTACAACTATGCCCATTTCTTTTTCAAGTTCAAACCATGGAAGAACATTACTAGCGTGTTCTGTTTTAGTAATTAAGACTTCGTCACCTTTTTTTAAATAATTTTTCATAAATGAAAATACAATCATATTCATACTTTCAGTTGTACCACTTGTAAAAACTATTTCATTTTTATCTTTTGCATTAATAAATTTTCGAACTATTTCTCTGGTATTTTCATATTCAACATCAACTTTATGACTTATGTCATAATCTCCTCTGTGAGCATTTGCTGTATAATTTGTATAATAGTCAACTATTTTGTCAACTACTTGTTTAGGTTTAAATGTGGTTGCACTATTATCAAAATAAATATAATCATTTTTTAACATGGAAAAGTCTTCTCTATTCATTTTTCTCCCCCCTTTAATTCATATTAAAACTTATTTCTTCTAGAAATTTAGTTGTATCAAGTTCCATTTTTGATAATAAAATAGACTTTATTAACATTTTTTTACAATTATCTAAATCAATTCCCCTTGACATCAAGTAATTAATATCGTCTTTACTGAATGTTCCAATAAAAGCCGAATGATTAGCAATTACTTCTTTAGTATGGACTATTAAATTAGGCAAAATTTTACTGTCTCCATCACTTAAATTCATAATTTTACTGTTTTCTTCTAAAAAGATACCATTTTTATCTTGTTCTATAATTCCATCTAACAAAAAATAAAGTTTTTTATTTTCTAAATTGATTCCATTTGTATAAAATCTAGTCTCACTAAAATTTCCTTGATGGGTAATTTTAATATGATTGATTGAATCTACTTTGCTTAAAATACTATCTATACAAAGTAAACTACTATTATTATTTAAATAAACATTATAATCTATACTAGAATTTATTCCTAATTGATTTATAGTAACATCACTATTATCTAGTAAATTCACTTGTATTTTAACAGAACTTGATTTTATTAGAAATAAAATATTTGCCTTAATATTTTCTTGTACATCTATATTAAGTTCAGTATCATCATCTATTTCTAAAATTAGATCTTTATTATCTTTTATACAAATATTTTTAGTTTCTAATTTTAGTTTATTCATTTTTTTCATTTCCTTCTATATCAAATGACTGATTGTATCCGTATTTTTCAATTAATTTTGATAAATTGTAATCTCCACTTTGAACAATTTTTCCACCTTTCATCATGTGAACAAAATTTGGTTTTATGTATTCAAGTATTCTAGTATAATGGGTAATTATTAATACACTTACATCAGAATTTTCACTTAAATACTTATTAAGAGCCATGCAAACAATTTTTAAGCTGTCAACATCAAGTCCTGAATCAAGTTCATCTAAAATAATGAATTTTGGTTTTAGCATTAAAATTTGTAATATTTCATTTTTCTTTCTTTCTCCACCAGAGAACCCAACATTAAATCCTCGATGAAGCATATTGGAATTCATAGAAAGTAATTGAATATTTTTTTCAAGTTCTTTTATATATTCATATAATCCTATATGTTTTTCTTTGGTATCTAAACTTGCTTTAATAAGTTCACTAGTGGTTACACCATCAATACTAATTGGATTTTGATAGACAAGGAATATTCCTAATCTGCTTCTTTCATTAATTGACATATCAAGAATAGAATTATCATTTACCAAAATATCCCCTTCTACTTGGTAATCAGGATACCCCATTAAAACTTTAGATAAGGTAGATTTTCCGACCCCATTAGGTCCCATAATTGCATGAATTTCTCCTTTATTAATACTTAAATTAAAGTCTTTAAGTATTTCTTTATCATCAGTTTTAACAATTAAATTTTTAATGTCTAACTTCATGTACACCTCCTAAAATGGTAGTTTCATATTTCCATTCATAACTTGTTTTACCATCTTTTTATAGTTTTCAAATTGCTCTAGAAGCTTATTAACTTCCTGAACACTTACTCCAGATCCATGTGCAATTCTAGTCTTTCTACTTGCTTTTATAATAGTAGGATCGCGTCTTTCTGATGGAGTCATCGATAGAATTATTGCTTCAATTCTTTTTATTCCTTTAGGATCAATTTTTACTTTATTTAATCCAAGTTTACTAGCACCTGGAAGTAGTTTTAACAAGTTTTCAAGTGGTCCCATGTTTTGAATTCCACGCATTTGTTTTAAAAAATCATTTAAATCATATTTACCTTTTTGAAGTTTTTTAATCGAATCTTCTGCATCTTGAATATTAATTGCTTCTTCTGCTTTCTCAACAAGAGATACGATATCACCCATACCAAGAATACGACCCGCCATTCTTTTTGGATCAAATATTTCAAGGCCATCCATTTTTTCACTTGTTCCCATAAACTTAATTGGAACATTGGTAAGATGTCGAACAGAAAGTGCAACTCCACCTCTTGTATCTCCATCTAGCTTTGTTAAAATAACTCCAGAAAGTTCTATAGAATCATTAAAACCTGTAATTACATTAATTGCATCTTGTCCCATCATAGCATCAATTACTAAAAGAGTTTCAGATGGATTTATAGTCTTTTTTATGTTTGCTAATTCTTCCATTAATGCATCATCTATATGAAGTCTTCCAGCTGTATCAATTAATACATAGTCATATCCATTTTCTTTTGCATAATTAATTGCCTCTTCACTCGTCTTTACAGGATCTTGAAGTCCTTTTTCATAAACAAAAATATCTAGTTCTTTTCCAATTTGCTTTAATTGATCGATTGCTGCAGGCCTATATACATCACAGGCCACCATCATTGGTTTTTTATGATATTTTTTGCGAAGTAATAAGGCAAGTTTCCCAATTGTTGTTGTTTTTCCTGATCCTTGTAATCCAACTAACATAAGTGTTGCAGGATTTCCACTAGTATTTAATTCTTTATATTCTCCACCAAGTAAATCTGTTAGTTCATCATTTACTATTTTTACAAATACATCAGCTGGCTTTAAGCTTTTTAAAACTTCTTCTCCCATTGCTTTTTCTTTTACAATATTTGTAAACTCTTTAACAACTTTATAATTAACATCAGCTTCAAGAAGAGCAATTCTTACTTCCTTAACCATTTCACTAATGTTTTCTTCAGTAATTTTTCCATATCCACGTGCTTTATGAATAATTCCTTGTAATTTTTCTCCTAATCCTTCAAACATAATGCCTCCTCGTAAACATTATTATTATAACAGAAAACTAAAAAAATACCTAATAAATATTATAAATTTATTAAGTATTTTATAAAGATTTTAGATTTAGTTATGTTAATAATTATCATGTAGTGAGTTGTTAATTGAATCTCCAATTAATTTTCCAAGACGTTTAATTATAAAATCTATTTCTTTAGTTGACACAATTAAATTATATCCTATTGGATTTAAAACTTCATATACAAGTTCTCTAATTTCATCATCACTTAAAGTTCCTATAATTCCTAAAAGTTCTTCTTTTTCTTTTTTCGACAAATCACTCTCCTCTTTTAGATAGTTTAAATTGTATTTGAATGTTAATTTATCCTTTGCTAAATTCTTTTTTTGATAACTTATTTTCTTAGTTAAATATTTAATTGTATCATTTACAATAACTGCACTTGATACAACAGTTGGTACTCCTATTGCTATAACTGGAATATGTAAAGTATCAAAAGATAATTCTTTTCGATTATTTCCAATTCCACTTCCTGGATGTATTCCACTATTTGTAATTTGAATTGTTTTTTCTATTCTTTCTATGTTAATAGCTGCAAGAGAATCAATTGCAATAATAAAATCTGGTTTAGTTTTTAAAATCACTCCTTCAATCATATCAAAAGAATCTATTCCGGTATTAGCAATTACATTTGCCTCCAATATAGATACGCTTCTATATTTTTTATCTAATAAATCTATTTCTTCCAAGTATCTAGTTACTAAAATATTTTTCAAAGTCTCACTTCCTAAAGAATCAGGAGTTGATTTGCTATTTCCAAGTCCTATTATTAAACATTTATCAGTCTTTTTTATATTTAATGAATTTAAAATTTTTTTTAATTCTTTATCTAAAATATTTAAAACATTTTTAAAGTTTACTTCATCAGTTATGTCTTTAAATGTTATAGTAATATAATCTCCACTTTTCTTGTTTAAAGAATTATTTCTATCTAAATGAACAAAATCAACAACAATATCTTTTTCTTGATAGGTTTCTTTTTTATAGTTTAAATTACTTTCAATAATTAAATCTGATCTTAAATTATATTTTTTTAAGTCAACAGAATGCATATAATCACCACAAATAGTATGGATAAATTTAAAAAAAGTATTATAAATGTTGACAATTTAGTTTAAAATTTGTTATCATATATGTGATTTCAGAAAGAGGTGACATTATGCCAAATATTAAAAGTGCTAAAAAACGTGTATTAACAAGTAAAAGAAAAGAAGAAGAAAACATTTTAGTAGAATCACGTATGAAAAATTCCATTAAAAAGTTAGAAAAAACTATTAAAGAAGGAAAAGTCGAAGAATCAAAAGAACTTTTAAATACAACTTTAAAAAAGATTGATAAAGCACAAAATATTAATATTGTTAAAGATAACAAAGCTGCAAGACTAAAATCAAGATTAACAAAATCTGTAAATAATTTAAAATAGTAATAAAATTGCTATTTTTTTTGTATTATTTTTAGAAAATTATGATACAATATACTTGAAAGGATTGATATATATGAAAAAATTAATTTGGTTTCTTGTAATTATTATATTATTTATATTGACATATAATTATAAAGAAGAAATATTA
>CACZOV010000075.1 GCA_902782915.1 uncultured Erysipelotrichaceae bacterium
ACTCCCGTGCCAATAGGGTTATCATTTCGACCTTGCATTTTATAAGTTCGGCATATCGGTGATTTCCGCAACTACTAAGTTGTAATTTATCATCTCCTCTCTGAACGATAACATCGTTCAATACAAATATAACACTCAAAAAAGTTTAAGTCAATACTTTTGAACGAAAAATTCGTTCTTTTTGTTTACAATAATTTTTTTTCATGGTAAAATGGTTTATAGAAAAGGATAGAAGATTCTGAAAGAGGTGTAATTATGGCTATATCTGATTTTAAAGAGATGGTTGAAAATGCAAGAAAAATTAAAGGATATTCTCAAAGAGAATTAGCTAAGTTGATTGGTATGAGCCAAAGTACATATAATGATACAATTAACGGAAAAATAAAAAAGCCAGATATTAGTATTTTAAAAAGAATAGCAGAAGAACTAGATTTATCTTTAGATTTAATGCTTAAAGAATCTGGGTATGGTGAATCTTTTTCTATATATGGAATTGATAAATATAAAAATAAATCTACTAAGGATTTAAAAAATTTGATAGATGAATATAAAAAATCAGAATTAAAATTATTGGAATTTGATAAACAAAAAAGAGATACTACAAGAAAAGCTAGACAAAAAATGTATACAACCATTGAACATATGAAAATTATGAAAGAAGATAAAGATAGTTTGTATACAATTGACAAGGCAATTGATGATGTTCAATCTGCTTTTGATCAATTAGAAATGGTAGAACATAAATATGACTATAATGAACTACCAAAAGATCTATAAATATTTAATTTTAGATGGTGACTTTTAAATATTAAAATGGTATAATAATTAAGATAGGTGGTGAGGAAAATGAAAAAGTATAATTATATTGACTTATTTGCAGGTGCTGGTGGTATGACATTAGGATTTGATAATAAGAATTTTAATAATATTTTAGCCGTTGAATTTAATAAAGATTTTGCAGAAACTTATAAGAAAAATTTTCCTAACCACAATTTGATGGTAAGGGATATTAAAGAAATTTCTAATGAAGAAATTAAAGAAGCCATTGGAAGAAAAAAAGTTGATGTAATAATTGGTGGACCTCCATGTCAAGGATTTTCACTTGCTGGTAATATTGGAAGATCATTTATTGATGATGATAGAAATAGATTATTTAAAGAGTTTGTTAGATTTGTTGATATATTAAAACCTAGAATGTTTGTACTTGAAAATGTTGCAGCAATGGAAAGACATAATAATGGAAAAACAATTAAAGAAATTGTAAATTCTTTTGGAGAACTTGGATATACAATTAAATATAAAGTTTTAAATTCTGCTGATTACGGAATTCCTCAAGAAAGAAGAAGAATTTTTATCGTTGGAGTTAGAGGAAATGAAAATAGTTTTACTTATCCAACTATTAAAAAGAAAAGAATGACTATAAAAGAGGCAATTGATGACTTACCTAAATTAGAAAGTGGTGAATCAAGTGACATTCCTAATCATGTAGCAATGAATCATTCTAAGCAAATGTTAGAAAAAATGAAATTTGTGAAAGATGGCGGCAATAGATTAGATATACCAGAAGAAATTAGACCTAAGTCCGGAGATCTTAGAAAATATATTAGATATGATAGTAAAAAACCATCTGTATGTGTAACTGGGGATATGAGAAAAATCTTCCATTATAATCAAAATAGAGCTTTAACATGTAGAGAACTTGCTAGAATTCAAACATTCCCTGACGATTTTGTTTTTCTTGGTAACTCTGGAAAAATACAACAACAAATAGGAAATGCTGTTCCAGTTAAGTTAGCTGAGCAAATAGCTTCCCAAGTAAGGGAGGTGCTTGATAATGAGTAAGTATCCTAAAATTAATTATATTGGTAATAAAAATAAGCTAACTGATTGGATAGTTGAAAATCTTCCATATAAAAAAGGTACAGTACTTGACTTGTTTTGTGGTGGATGTTCAGTTTCATATGCTTTAAAAGAACATAATTATCAAGTTATTACTAATGATGTTCTATACTCAAATTATGTTATATCAAAAGCAATAATAGAAAATAAAAAAGTAGAATTAAATAAAAAAGATATAGATGTCAAAATTGATAAAAAAGATATAGACGATAAATACAATAATATTAAATTTTTATCTAATAAATTATATTTTGATGAAGAAGTACATGAATTAGCTGAATTACTATGTATAGCAGATAAGCTTGATGATGAAAAAAAATATATATTCTTAGCTTTAATTCGTAGAGCAATGATAAGAAAAATACCTTATTCCAGAATGAATGTTCCATGGGATCAAATTGTTAAATTGAGGGATGAAGAATATAGTTATAAAAAATATAAAAGAAGAAGAGCTTATCATAATAAGACTTTTATGGAACATATACTTGATAATATCAAAGAGTATAATGATTCGATTTTTGATAATAAAAAGGATAATAAATCATATAATCTAGATTCATTTGATATGATAAATAAATTAGATAAACCTGTGGATATTATTTATATGGATCCACCATATCCAGGAACAATGAATAAATATGATCAATTTTATGGACTATATGATGAGATGTTTAATATAAAAATTGATTACGTTAATTTTTCATTAAATAATATGTTTTTAGATAATTTAGAAAAGTTAATAAAAAAATGTATTAAAAAAACTAAATATATAGTAATAAGTGAAAACAATAAAACAAAACCTAGTGTTGATGAACTAAAAAATATGTTAAAAAAGTATGGAACAGTAAAAGTTTTAGAGAAGAAACATCAGTATAAAGTAACTAATAAAGATAATAAAAATGAATCATATGAAGTTTTAATTATATTGAAAATAAAAAAAGAAGAAATTTGATGAAAAATTTCTTCTTTTATTCTGGTATAACATTATATTTTTCATATTCTGCTTTACTTTTTTCAGCTTTTTCTTTGAATTTTTTTCTATGCCATTCTAGATAATATAATCTTTCCGGAGTTAATAGTTTATCATCTAGTTTATATTGACTTAGTTCAGACATAATATCTGAATCCATTATTTCATAATTGTTTATTAATATATTTCCATCATCTTTAAATGAAATATCATATTTATCAAAATATGCATCAATATTTTGACTAAGTAATAAACCATTATTGTAGTCATATGCTTCATCTAGTTTTCCTTCGCTTAAACAAACAGCAGAGTCCTTAATATGTGAACATACTAAACCTTTATATTCTTTTTTAGTTAGATAACAAACTGCTTTTCCAAAAATATTTTTTGATTCATTTTTTAAATCATTTTTATATATACCATATAAGATTGGATCTCTTTTAGTATCTATTTCAACATCGTTTGGATCAATAAATGTAATACCTGAGTTTTTGTCAGCTTTAATATTAGGCATTAGATTTAAAAAATTAAATAAATAACTAATTTGATTGTATTTTTTATCTTCGAAATTTATTGCCTTTGAATAATTATATTGTTCTTCAAGTTCATCTTGTGTTAAATATCCCTTTGTTATAGTATTTATTGAAGGAGTAACCATTAATCCAATTATATCCTCTTTTTTAAGTATTTTATCTGGGTGATATGTTAAAGTTTTTAATAGAAAATTAGTTTCTTTTGTATCAGTAGCATCAGTAGTAACTGAAGAACTGAAAGAGGCATTTTCATAGAAAATTGTTGAAAATATACTTTTCTTTAATTCTGTATCAGTTGTATTTAAAAATTTTTTAGTTAAATTATGATAACCTCTTAAATATGGCTTTATAAAGCCTAATTTTATAAATTGATTAATTGATTTTCTAACAGAAGCTTTATCTGCTTTTGGATATACTGAATAAATAATATCTTGAAGTTTTTTATAATGTTTCATATCATATGTTTCATTAACTAAATTATTATCGTCAATAAATTTTACAATCATTTTTAGTGTATTATTAAATCTTGAATCATAAATATCTGTATATTCCACAGTTAATTTCCAATATGAATCATATTGTTGATCAGTTATTACTTTTTTAGGTATAAAATTTCTCAAAGTTACCACTTCCTTTAAACAATTATACCATAAATATTAAACTTTTTTAAACTCTGTTAAATATTATTTCTATTTACGTCACTTACGTCACTTAAATATATGAGGGCCCCTAATAATAAGTGTCGTAAGTGTCACAAAACAAATTGATTAGAGTAATATAGTCCTTTTTTATGATATAATATATTAAATAAATTCTTTTCAGGAGGTTGTATGATATCAGAAATTAAACTTAAAGATGTTGCTACTTATAAAGAAGAAAAATTGGCTTCAAAAAAAATAAATTTTATATATGGAAATAATGGAACTGGAAAAACTACTATTTCTAGATTTATAGAGAATCCAAAAGATTTAAAATTCAGTGATTCTAAAATCGATTTTGATAAAGCTGGTGAATGTAATAAACTAATTTATAATCAAGATTTTGTAAAAATAAATTTTAATCCAGAAACAGGGTTGCGAGGTATATATACATTTGGTGAAGAATCAGAAGAAAAATATAAGCTTATTGAAAAATTAAAAAAAGAAAAAGATGAATTAAAAGTAAAATATATACAAAATAAAACACAGATAGACAATATAAATAATAGTATTGTTGACATTAAAGATAAAACCACTGATAAATTATGGGATACTTTAAAAAAGAAATATTGTAATAATACTCCAGAATTGTACAAAGGATATCTAGGAAAGAAGGATCAATTTTTTTCTAAATGTATCAGTGTAGAATATACTGATGATGTTTTAGATAATGACAAGATTATCAAAGAATATAATTTATTATATAAAGAAGAACCTATAGAAAAGAATTTACTACAATCGATAGATTTTAAATCGATTATTCCTATTAAAAATAGTGAAATATTTCAAATCGAAATTATTGAAAATAAAGATATTAAGTTGTCAAAATTGATTGATGATTTAAATAATGGTAATTGGGTTGAAGAAGGTCTTTCATATTTAGAACATTCAGATAATAAATGCCCATTTTGCCAACAAGACATTACAAAAGAATTTATTAATAAAATATATGGACTTTATGATGGGAAATATAAAAAAGACAAAGATGAGTTTTTTCTTAAAAGAAATTTTTTGATAAATAAAATAGAAGAATTTAAGAATTTTATTTTAGAAAATGCTTCATTAATAGATGATTCCGAACTAATTGTGAATATTAATCTATATTTTGATAAAGTTTTAGAAGAATTATCAAAAAAAGAAAAAGATTTAAAATATAAATGTATTTTTCCTGATAATGATGAGATTTTTGATAGAATTGAAGATAAGATAATTGAAGTAAATAAATTGATAACTGAAAATAACAATAAAATTAAAGAAATATCTACAAGTAGACAAAAATTATCAGATGATGCATGGAAATTTTTAAGATATAACTGTGAACCTGAATTGAAGGAATATTTCGAAGAAACGAAAAAAAATAATATAGAATTAAAAAAAGTTGTTGAAGATAATGAAACGATTAATAATAGTATTCGAGAAATTGATGTTGAGGTTAA
>CACZOV010000076.1 GCA_902782915.1 uncultured Erysipelotrichaceae bacterium
AAAATTACAGAAGATCATGGTAAATTTAAGATTAGTATTAAAAATGATTTGGAAACTAAAGATCATGTTACAAATTATGGTGCAAAACTTAGAGTTTCAAAGGGAGATATTGTAAATCCTGGAGATAAATTAACTGAAGGAGCAATAAGTCCAAAAGAATTACTTCAAGTAACTGATCCATTAACAACTCAAGAATATATCTTAAAAGAAGTTCAAAATGCTTATCGTAGTCAAGGTGTTGAAATTTCTGATAAACACGTTGAAATTATTGCAAGTCGTATGATTTCTAAAATGAGAATAGTTGACTCAGGTGATACTTTATTACTTCCTGGATCACTTGTTAATTTCCATGAATTTACAGATGGTAATAAGAAAACAATTCTTGAAGGAAAAAGACCTGCAACAGCAGTACCAGTTTTATTTGGTATTACTAAAGCATCCCTTGAAACTGATTCATTCCTATCTGCTGCATCATTCCAAGAGACAACTCGTATCTTAACTGATGCTGCTATTCGTGGTAAAGTAGATCATTTAGAGGGATTAAAAGAAAATGTTATTATTGGTAAATTAATTCCTGCTGGAACAGGTATTAAGGCTTATCAAAATGTTGATTTTGATCTTGAAACAGCATTTTCTGATAGTGAACCATTAGAAGTACTTGAAAATGAATTTATAGAAGAGAACTAGAAATAGTTTTCTTTTTTTTAAATTTATGCTAATATAAAATTATGAGGTGATCTTATGACTTATTATAAAGGAAATCTTATATCAGTTAAGGAAATTTATATGGATCCTAGAGTAGAAACTTTTGATTTAAAAGAAGAAAAAGGAAAATTATTAGAAAACTTAATTCCTAAAAAATTAATAGTAGATCCGACTGTAATATCATTTCTAGAAAAGTATTATGTTAGTAAAAATCAAAAAGAATTTAAAAAAGTAAATAATTTAGAAGGAGTAAATATAGTATATATAATTGTAAAAGATAAAGATAATAATTTATATGGAAAAGAATTAATGACTGGATGTTTATTTCCTATTTTAACACCTGCTCATTTAGATTTTTCATATCGAATAGAGTCAATTGAATTAAAAAAGAAAGTAAATATTGTAGTAGAGAAAAATATATCATCTTATAGTTTATATATTCCTGATGTATTGGTAGTAGGATCTCAAGAAATAAGTAGTAAAGATGCAAGTTTTTATCGAGAACAATTTAATAAAGGGATCCTAAAAAGGAAGAAAAAAGAAAAGTTTATAACTGGTATCAAAGAATTATATTGTAAAAATTATCCTAAAATTAATACTAAAGATGAATTAGATAATGAGTCTTTAACCAAAATTCAAATGAAAAATATTGAAAGTTTAATTGTAGATTTGATGGAAATTAATCAAAAACTAGCACTAGATTTTAAAAAAGAATATGAAAGTATAATTGGTAAAGGATTTAAAGCAATCGAACTTGCTAATTTAGAAATAGATATACATGAATGTTTATTATTTAAAGATCAAGGAGAATTAGAAGTTATAAAGTATTTAAATTCTTGTAAAAAAGAATATTTAATGAATCTATTATCTGGTAATAAGACTATCGGATTAACAATAAAAAACTTAGATAAATTTACAACTATTCTATTGGCAGAAAATTATTCATCATATGCTAAAAATAAGATTAAGAATACTCTTGCTTTATTGTATTTTTTTGAGGTATATGAAGAAAAAAATAATATAACTTTAAGTGAATTAGAAAGTAGTTGTATTAAAGATTTTTTAAATTATATTATATCTTGTATAAAGTATTTAAAAGAATTAGGAATTATAATATATGATAAAGATCTTGAATTAAATTCATTAAGTGTTGGTGAAGTATTTAATATTATAAAAGAAATAGAATTTAGGAAAATGGATGAAGAAAAAGTAAAAAAAATTGTGTTGAGTTATTGATATTTAACTTGAAGGTGAATGTATGGCATATTATAAGGGATCTTTTTTAAGAATAAGTGAATTAAAGGATAAAGAGTTTAAAAATATATAGCAATAAAATTAAAGAACTAATAATTTAAATGATGAGAACTTCTTGTTATTTCTTTTTTTTAAGTATATAATATGTATATAGATTGGTTAGGGGAAGAGAGCTATGAATATGGAAGTAAATAAATATGTTGATGTATTAATAAAACGTTTAATGATAGAGTTTCAGAAGCAAGATAGAAGTGGTATTTATGGAGAAACTCAAAGGATTTTTGCATATAATTCTAATAGAATTGAAGGTAGTACCTTAACATATAATCAAACGGCATCTATTTTTAATACAGGTACAATTGTAAGTTCAGAAGATCAATTTATTAAAACAAAGGATATTGAAGAAATGAACGGGCATTTTACAATGTTTAATAATATGTTAATGACTTATGATAAGGAATTGAATGAAGAGTTAATAAAAAGTTATCATTATGATTTAAAAATTGGAGTTTTTGAAGATAAAGCTAATGGATATCCCGTTGGTGATTATAAAACTAGAGGAAATAGAGTATCTGATATACTTACAGTAACTCCTCAAGAGGTTTCTAAGTGTATGAAAGAACTATTAGATAATTATAATTCTAAGAAAAAAATAAAATTAGAAGATATTGCTTTATTCCATGCTAAGTATGAAATTATTCATCCGTTTCAAGATGGAAATGGAAGAACTGGTCGTATTATAATGTTTAAAGAGTGTCTAAAAAATAATATTTTTCCATTTATTATTGAAGATAATAAAAAAGGTGAATATTATCAAGTTTTAAATAAGGCTCAAAAAGGTGAAGTAGATGATTTAATTAAATTTATAGAAAAAGAACAATTAATATATTTTGAAAAAATAAAAGATTTATTATTTTAGGTCAATGATTAGGTATTTATTTGTTAAAATATTAAATATGAAATTTATGTGAAGTGATGAGAACTTCTTGTCATTTCTTTTTTTTAAGTATATAATATGTATATAAAAAGGAATGATGTTTATGAAAATATATAATACATTGACAAGAAGAGTTGAGGAATTTATTCCTAATCAAGAAGGAATTGTAAATTTATATACTTGTGGACCAACTGTATATCATTATGCTCATATAGGTAATCTTCGTAGTTATATACAAGAAGATATATTAGAAAAAACATTAAATTATCTTGGATATAAAGTTAATCGTGTCATGAATATTACTGATGTTGGGCATTTAACAAGTGATGCTGATACTGGTGAAGATAAGATGTTAAAGGGTGCTAAAAGAGAAAATAAAAGTGTTTTAGATATAGCTAAATTTTATACAGATGCATTTTTTAAAGATTTTGAAGCACTAAATATTAAAAAACCTGAAACTGTTGTTCCAGCAACTAGTGAAATAAATTATTATATAAAAATAATTACTAAGTTAATAGATAAAGAATTTGCCTATATTGCTGGTGGTAATGTTTATTTTGATACATCTAAACTTAAAGATTATTACGTTTTAACAAATCATAAAGAAGAAGAATTAATGGTAGGTGTACGTGATGATGTAGAAGAGGATAGTAATAAAAAGAATAAAGCTGATTTTGTATTATGGTTTACTAAGTCTAAATTTTCTGATCAAGAATTAAAATGGGAATCACCTTGGGGACTTGGTTATCCTGGTTGGCATATTGAATGTTCTGGTATTTCTATGAAATATTTAGGAGAATATTTAGATATTCATTGTGGTGG
>CACZOV010000077.1 GCA_902782915.1 uncultured Erysipelotrichaceae bacterium
ATTGGTGAAGAAGATGATTCACATTTAGGTGATTTTATAAAAGATGAAAGAACAATGTCTCCAGAAGAAAATACAGAAATTGGAATGCTTAAAGAAGAGTTATCTGGTGTATTGTTAACTTTAACTGAAAGAGAAGAAAAAGTATTAAGACTTCGTTTTGGACTTGATGATGGTCAATGTAGAACTCTTGAAGAAGTAGGACAAATTTTTAATGTAACAAGAGAGCGCATTCGTCAAATAGAAGCAAAGGCATTAAGAAAATTAAGACATCCTAGTCGTTCTAGAAAATTAAAGGATTTCTTAACAGACTAATGATTAAGTTATCGAAAAGGCTACAATTAGTAGCCTCTTTTGTGGATTTAAACGCAAATTTAATTGATGTTGGATGTGATCATGCGTATTTACCAATTTATTTATGTCAAAAATTTAAAAATATAACTGTTTATGCTAGTGATATAAATAAAAATCCTTTAAATATAGCTATTGAAAATATTAAAAAATATGGTTTAGAAAATAGAATTAAAACTATTTTAATGGATGGAATAAAGGGATTAGAAAAAAATATTGATACAGTTATTATTTCGGGTATGGGGGGGATTTTAATAAGTGATATTTTAAATGATAAACGTAATTTAAAATATGTAAAAACACTTATTATATCTCCAAATAATGAATTTGAAACTTTAAGAAAGACTATCAAGAAAATTGGTTTTAAAATTATTAAAGAGCGTCTTATTACAGAAAATAAAATAACTTATTTAGTAATAAAAGCAATTCCTGGAAAAAAGAAAACTGATCCATTATTTGGAATACTTAATAATAAAGATTTAGAATCAATTTATTATTTTACCAAACGTTTAAATACTAATACTTCTATCTTAAAGAAATTACCTAAGAAATATTTAAAAAGAAGAATAAAACTTATTATTGAAAATAAAAAAATCAAGAAATTTTTAGAAAATCCTTCTTGATTTTTTTATGTAAAACGATTTGATTTTTCTATTTTTTTGCTTTTTTGGTATAAATATGGTATAATATGCATGTTTTTTTAGGGGGTTATTATGAAAAAGAAATTACTAGTCTTTATTTCAAGTGGGCTATTTTTAACTTTAGTTTTATTAGGATCATTATATACTTTTAGTTTTAGGTTAATTGGTTCAAAAAAAATTGAAGTTTCGATTGGAGAAGAGTATATAGATCAAGGATTTAAAGCCAATGTTTTATCACTTTCACTGGAAAAGTATGTTAAAGTAAAAAATAATGTTGATACAACAAAACTTGGAAAATATAAAGTGGTTTATGAATTACCATTTAAAACTTTAACAAGAGAAATAGAAGTTTTAGATCAAGAAGCGCCGATTCTTACTTTAAAAGGGGAAGATGTGGTAGTATTAGGTATTAATGAAGAATATATTGAAAGTGGATTTGAAGTTGTTGACAATGTTGATTTAAATTTAGATGATAAAGTTATAGTAACAAGTAATTTGGATTCTTCAAAGATTGGTGAATATAAAATTAAATACTCTGTATCCGATAATTCAAAAAATGAAACTATTAAAGAAAGAATTATAAAAGTAATTGATAATATTGCACCTGTTATTAGTTTAAAAGGATCAAAAAATATTACAGTAAAATTAAATGAAAGTTATTCAGAAGATGGTTATACAGCTACTGATAATTTAGATGGAGATTTAACAGATAAAGTTCAAGTTAGTAAAAATATTGATTATAGTAAAGTTGGAACTTATTACATTAACTATTCAGTATCTGATTCATCTTTAAATCAAGTAACTGAAACAAGAGTTGTAAATGTAATTGAACAAGTTGAAATAACTTATATAAAAGGAATTTTATTAGTAAATAAAAAATATCATTTACCATATAACTATAATCCTGGTGTTAATGGTGAAGCCTATAGTGCTTTAACAAGACTTCAACATGATGCAAGTAGTAATGGATATTCTCTTCCTTTACTTTCAGGTTTCCGTTCATATGAAACTCAGAAGTATTTATTTAATAGTTATGTTAAAAAGGATGGAGTAGAAAAAGCAAGTACTTATTCTGCTCGACCAGGTGAGTCTGAACATCAAACAGGACTTGCTTTTGATGTAGGAATGATTAGTGATAATTTTGGAAATACAAGTTCAGGAATTTGGCTTCGAGATAATGCTCATAAGTATGGTTTTATAATTCGTTATTTAAAAGGCAAAGAAAATATAACTGGTTATAAATATGAACCATGGCATATTAGATATGTTGGTGAAAATGTTGCAACTGAGATTTATAATATGGGTGTTACTTTAGAAGAATATTTAGGGGTTAATTAAGTAGACTAAGTCTACTTTTTTTGTAAAAATTTGTTTTCAAGATAGACTTTATTAATATTATTTGATAGAATAAATTTGAGGTATATAAGTATGGACATATTAGAATCTTTAAATGATAAACAAAAAGAAGCTGTAAAATATATAAATGGACCTCTTTTAGTTCTTGCAGGAGCAGGATCTGGTAAAACCAAAGTCTTAACAACAAGAATTGCTTATTTAATTCAAAAAGGAATTGATCCTAGTAATATATTAGCAATTACTTTTACTAATAAAGCAGCAGGAGAGATGAAAAATAGAATTTATAAATTAATTGGTATTTCTGGAAATTATATGCAAATATCTACATTTCACTCATTTGGGCTTACTTTAATTAAAGAAAATTTTGAATACTTAGGATATGATAAGAATTTTGTTATCTTTGATAGTGATGATTCTTTAACTATTGTAAAAAAAATCTTGAAAGAAAAAAACTTAGATCCAGATAAATATAATCCTAAAGCAATTAGAGGAAAGATTAGTAGTTTAAAAAATGATTTAATAACTCCTGATATGTATAAAAGAAAAGTTATAACAGATTTTGATGAAATAGTTTTAGATGTATACATGAAATATGAAGATTCTTTAAACAAAAATAATTCTTTAGATTTTGATGATTTATTAATTCTTCCTATTAAGTTATTTACAAAAAGAGGCGATATTTTAGAAAAATATCAAGAAAGATTTAAATATATATTAATAGATGAATATCAAGATACAAATGAAGCTCAGTATAAATTAACTAAACTATTATCTAAAAAATATAATAATATATGTGCAGTTGGTGATATTGATCAAGCAATTTATGGTTTTAGGGGAGCAAATTATAAAAATATTTTAAATTTTGAAAAAGATTATAAAAATACTAAAATTATTAATTTAGAGGAAAACTATCGAAGTACTACAACAATTCTTGATGCAGCAAATAGTGTTATTAAGAATAATAAAAATAGAAAAGCTAAAAATTTATATTCAAATCTTGGAGTAGGAGAAAAAATTAATTATTATAGAGCAAATACGGGATTACATGAAGTTTCATTTGCTATTGATAAAATCAAAGAATTAAAAGATAAAATATCTTTAAATGATATGGTTATATTATATCGTGCTAATGCTTCCTCAAGAAGTTTTGAAGATGGGCTTTTAAAGGCAGGTATACCATATAAAATAGTTGGTGGAGTAAATTTCTATAGTCGTCGTGAAATTAAAGATTTACTTGCTTATTTAAGACTTATTCATAATCCAAAAGATAATGTTAGTTTAGAACGCATTATTAATGTACCAAAACGTGGGATAGGAGAAAAAACAATTAATAATATTTTAAATAAATCACAAAGTTTAAATGTTTCTTTATATGATGCAATTGATAGTGGAAAAGAATATTTATTCAAAACAATAATTGAAGAATTAAGAGAACAAAAAGATAAGATGCCTTTAACTGATTTTATTGATCTTGTTCTATCTAAATCAGGAATAAAAGAAGAGTATAAAAAAGAAGGTACATTAGAAGCTGAAATACGTCTTGAAAACTTAGAAGAATTTAAATCAGTTGCTCTTTCCTTTGAAGAAGAAAATGGGGTTGTAAGTTTAGAAGATTTTCTTTTAAATATAAGTTTAATAAGTGATAATAGTGAAGTCAAAGATGATATAAAAGATGCAATTAGTTTAATGACTATACACGCTGTTAAAGGACTTGAGTTTGATGTTGTATTTCTAGTTGGAATGGAAGAGGGATTATTTCCTCACAGAAACTCTTTAGAAAGCGAAGAAGAACTTGAAGAAGAAAGAAGACTTTGCTATGTTGCAATTACTAGATGTAAAAAAATGTTATTCATTACCAATGCAAGAAAAAGACTTATGTATGGTATGGATCAAGTTAATATGGTTAGTAGATTTATAGGTGAAATAGATCCAAATTTAATTTTAGATTTATCTAAAAAAGACTTTGAAAATTTTAATAAAATAGATTATAATAAAGAAGGAGAAAAAATTAATGTCCAAGATAAATATGAAGAAAAGGAAATGAATTATAAGGTAGGAGATTTTGTTTATCATGAAATCTTTGGAGCAGGAAGTGTTATAGAAGTTATACCAAATGTGAAAAACCCTGAAAGAACACTTTTAAAAATAGCTTTTAAATTACCTTATGGAATTAAAACATTAGTTTATAGTCATAAAAGTTTAAAAAAGATATAAAAGTAAGAAAGGAATGATTATATTTATGAAAAAAGAATTAACGTTAGTGATCCTAGCTGCAGGAATGGGATCAAGATTTGGAGGACTTAAACAAGTAGAACCAATTGGACCAAATGGCGAGTTTATAATTGATTATTCAATTTATGATGCAATAAGAGCTGGATTTACTAAGATAGTTTTTATTATTAAACGTGAGAATTATGAATTATTTCGTGAAACTGTAGGAAAAAGAGTTGAAGGACATATTAAAGTTGAATATGCATTCCAAGATATAAATGATGTTCCAAATGGTGTTGTAATACCAAGTAATCGTGTAAAACCATGGGGTACAGGACATGCAGTACTTGCTGCAAGAAATGTTGTAGACTCTAATTTTGTAATGATTAATTCTGATGATTTTTATGGAAAAGACGCTTATGTTAAGATTAAAGATTTCTTTGATAAAAGTAGTGATCAAAATCTTTATTCAATGGTTGCTTTTAGAGTTTGTAACACAATGACTGAAAATGGAAGTGTTAAAAGAGGAATTTGTGAACAAGAAAATAACTATTTAACTAATATTATTGAGTCTAGTATTGAAAAAGTTGATGATAAAATAATAGCATCTCCACTAGACGGAAGAGAATCTTTTGAAGTTAATGAAAATGCTTTAGTATCTATGAATTTCTTTGGATTTACTCCTTTAATGTTTAAAACATTAGAAAAAGGATTAGTTGATTTCTTTCAAAATAATAAAGATGATTTAGATAAATGTGAATATTTAATACCAGATATTGTTTTTGAAGAAATTAATAAAAATGGAAAGAAAGTTCAAGTATTAGAGTCAACCGATAAATGGTTAGGAGTTACTTATAAAGAAGATAAAGAATTTGTTGTTTCAAATATTAAAAAGTTGATTGAGAAAGGAGAGTATCCGTATGATTTATGGAAATAAGTTTTTAACTTGCCTACTTCTGCTTTCTTTTCTTTTTATAGTAGCCTGCTCAAATAACAAGAATTTTCATTACTCTTTATATGATGGATATAGTATTAAAGGAATAGATGATACAATTAAATTGTATAAAGATGATAAAATAGTTGAAATAAACTCACTTGATTATAAAATTAAAGAATTTAAATATAACAGTGATGTTGTTTGTTTAAAATTATCTAATAATGAATACTATATGATTTATTATTTTGATACAAGTACATATGGACCATACACTAAAGATGGATTAGAGGATACTATCGAGAGTGATTCAACAATGACGTTTGATAATGATTTTCAAAATATTTTAAAAGTTGAGGATTTAGTTTATGATGAATGAAAAAGAAAGAATTAAAGAGTTAGTAGAAATTCTTGATAGACTAAATTATGAATATTATACTTTAGATAGTCCAAGTGTATCTGATCAAGAGTATGATCGTTTAATGCAAGAACTAATACATTTAGAAGAACTATATCCAGAATACTCGACTCCTAATTCTCCAACTAAAAGAGTAGGTGGAAAAGTAAATGAAAATTTTAAAAAAATTACTCATGAAATACCTCTTCTATCTTTATCAAATGTTTTTACAGAAAGTGATATTATAGCATTTGATAATCGAATAAGAAAAGAAAATATTTTAAATCCTAAATATGTATGTGAACTTAAAATAGATGGGTTATCTGTTTCTCTTCGTTATAAAAATGGAGAACTAATGTATGCTGCAACTCGTGGAAATGGAATAATTGGAGAGGATATTACTGATAATGTTAAAACAATCAAAACAATTCCATTAAAACTTTCAAAAGAAATAGATATAGAAGTACGTGGAGAAATTTATATTTCTAAAAAAACTTTATTTGAAATAAATAAATTAAGAATGATTGATGGATTAGAACCATTTAAAAATGCCAGAAATTTGGCAGCTGGATCAATTAGACAACTTGATTCAAAAATTGCTGCCGAAAGACATTTAGATGCTTTTATTTATCATTTACCAAATCCTCAAGATTATGGGATAAATACTCATTATGAGGCACTTGAATTTATGAAAGAGCTTGGATTTGTAACAAATCCTAATAATAGATTAGTTGATGGAATTGATGGAATTTTAGATTATATTTCTGAAAAAACAAGTATTCGTGAAACTCTTCCTTATGATATAGATGGAGTTGTAATTAAACTTAATAATATATTAGATCAAATGAAACTTGGTAGTACTGTTAAATATCCTAAATGGGCAACAGCTTATAAATTCCCTCCTCAAGAAGTAGTTACAAAACTCATAGATATTATTTTTACCGTAGGGCGTACTGGTCAAGTTACTCCAAATGCTATTTTAGAGCCAGTAAATGTAATGGGATCAACCATTTCTAAAACAACACTTCACAATGAAGATTATATAAAACAAAAAGATATAAGAGTAGGAGACTATGTTGTAATTATAAAGGCTGGGGATGTTATACCGAGAGTTGAATCAGTAAAAAAAGAAAGAAGAATAGAAGAACTTCCTGAGTTTCAAATGACATCTACTTGTCCTATTTGTGGAACTAATCTTATTAAAATAGATAGTAATTACTATTGTCCTAATTTAAAATGTGATGCAAGACATATAGAAGGTTTAATTCACTTTGCAAGTCGTGAAGCAATGGGAATAAATGGCTTTGGTGAAAGAATAGTTGAAGATATGTATAATCTTGGTTTTATAAAAGTTATTCCTGATTTTTATAAACTAGAAAGATTTAAAAACGAGATCATGTTAGTTGAAGGTTATAAAGAAAAAATGACTCAAAATCTTTTAAATGAAGTCGAAAAAAGCAAACAAAACTCTTTAGAAAAATTAATCTTTGCTTTAGGAATAAGACATGTAGGATTAAAAACAGCAACAATTCTTGCAAGAAAATTTTTAACAATGGATAATCTTTTAAATGCAACAATCGATGATTTAAATGATATTCCTGATATCGGATATGAAATATCTAAAAGCGTCTATGATTATTTTCAAGAAGAAAAAAATATTAAGTTAATAGAAGAATTAAAAGAATTAGGTCTTAATATGAATTATTTAGGAAAAAATATTGATAATCCAAAAATACGTGACAAAAACTTTGTTATTACAGGAACATTAAATATTAAAAGAGATGAATTAAAAGATAAAATTATTACAAATGGAGGAAAAGTAATAGAATCAGTAAGTAAAAAAACTAATTATGTTGTCTTAGGAGATAATCCTGGTAGTAAATATGATAAAGCTATTAAACTTAATATTCCAATATTAACTGAACAAGAGATACTTGACATGTTAGAAGAATAATTAAACTTATTTTAATATAAGTTTTTTCTTTGTATAAAAATAATTTTTCTAGTATAATATTATTAGGAGAGTGATCTTATGAATATAGTTGAAATAATTACAAAGAAGAAAAATGGGCTTGAACTTACAAGAGAAGAACTTGAATATGCTTTTAATGGGTATTTAAAGGGAATTGTTCCTGATTATCAAATGTCATCTCTTTTAATGGCAATATGTCTAAAGGATATGAATGATAGAGAAATATTTGATTTAGTTGATATTTTTATTAAAAGTGGGGATGTACTTGATTTAAGTAGTATCGATGGAATTAAAGTTGATAAACATTCGACAGGTGGAGTTGGTGATAAAATAACTTTAATTATTGGACCAATTGTTGCAAGCTGTGGGGTATTTGTTCCTAAGATGAGTGGGCGAGGACTTGGTTTTACTGGAGGAACAATAGATAAACTTGAAAGTATTAAAGGATTTAAAGTTAGTCTTTCAGAAGAAGAGTTTATAGATGATGTTAAAAAAATTGGATTTGCTGTAACTGGTCAAACAAGTAATTTATGCCCTTTAGATAAGGTTATTTATGCTCTTCGTGATGTAACAGGAACAACTGATTCTATTCCTTTAATTGCATCTAGTATTATGTCTAAAAAAATTGCAGGTGGGGCTGATAAAATATTTATTGATATAAAGTGTGGAAATGGTGCCATGATGAAGAGTATGGATCGTGCCTTAAAACTTAAAGATTTAATGGAAAGAATTGGAGCTTTTTATAATCGAGAAACGATATGTGAAATAAGTGACATGAATACTCCTTTAGGAAGTAATATAGGTAATTCTTTAGAAGTATTAGAAGCAATTGATATATTAAATGGGAAAAAAGGTTTGCTTCGAGATTTAAGTATTAAAATATCTTCTGAAATGATTAGTGTTGCTAAAAATATTAGTTTAGATAATGCTAAAGCAGAAGTAATTGATGCTTTAGATTCAAAACGTGCTTATCAAAAGTTTTTAGAGTTTGTAAAAGCCCAAGGTGGTGATATTAATTCTTTAGAAGTAAGTACTCATATTCAAGAAATTAAATCTAGTAAATCAGGTAAAGTAAAAAAAATTAATGCTTTAAATATTGGAAAACTTTCATGTAGTCTTGGTGCGGGTAGAGAAACAAAGAATGATAAAATTGATTATCGAGTTGGAATAGTTTTAAATAAATTGTTGGATGCGAGAGTTACGTGTGGGGATACTTTATTTACTTTATATAAAAAGGACGATCAAAATATTGATCTTAATATAGATGATTATTATGAAATTAAATAAATATAAGTGAATTAATATATTCATTTATCATATTATTAAGTGGTGATATTGTGAATTTATCAGAATTTCAGAATAAAGATGTAATAAATATAAAAGATGGTAAAAAGATTGGAAATATTATTGATTGTAAAATAAATAGAGAAACAGGACAAATTATTTCCTTTACCTTAGTTCCTTTTAAAGGGGTATTTTCTTTTAAAGGAAGTAATAAAATAGAAATTGAATACAAAAATATTGAAAGAATAGGAGAAGATGTAGTTTTAGTTAATTACAAAGATTAATATGAAAAAATATAATAAAAATGATCAATTTAGTTATGCTCTAGGAACGACTCTTACTATGGAACTTTTAAATAAAAAACTTGAGTATGTAGAAAGAGTATATATTAGTTCTAAACAAGAAAAAAATGAAACTTATAACAAAATAATAGAAATATGTAAAAAAAATAAAATTGAAATTATAGAAAGTGATAAAACTATTAATTCATTAAGCGATAAAGATAATTGTTATGTAATTGGAGTATTTAGAAAATATAAAGAACAAATAGATATGAATTCTAATCATTTAGTTCTTGTTAATCCATCAAATACAGGAAATCTTGGAACAATTATTAGAAGTAGTATTGGATTTGGTATAAATAATATGGTTATCATCAAGCCAGCTGTTGATATATTTGATCCTAAAGTTATAAGAAGTTCTATGGGAGCAATTTTTAATATGAATTTTAAATATTATGATAACTTTGATGATTATTTGAAAGAGTCGAGTGATCGCGCATTATATCCTTTTATGTTAAAAGCATCTTTAAATGTAAAAAATGTCAAAGTTAAAGGAAAATATTCTTTGATATTTGGAAATGAAGCTAGAGGACTTGATGATAAATACTTAAGTATTGGAACACCTGTAATTATAAAACATACTAAAAATATAGATAGTCTAAATCTTGATAATGCTGTAAGTATTGCTTTATATGAGTTTACAAAAGACTTGATGAAATAGACTTTTTTTCTTTTTAAAACAAAAAAGTAGTTGACAATTAAAAAAATTACTAGTATAAATTTAGAAGAGGTGAAGAGATGGATTTAGTTATTGTGGAGTCTCCAGCAAAAAGTAAAACCATAGAAAAATATTTAGGAAAAAATTATAAAGTTGTAAGTAGTATTGGTCATATAAGAGATCTTGCAACAACTGGTAAATATGGACTAGGAATTGATATAGATAATGGATTTATTCCAAATTATGTTCCAATTAAAGGAAAGAAAAAAGTAATAGGGGATCTTAAGAAGCTTGTTAAAGAAGCTGATAAGGTATATCTTGCAACCGACCCCGACCGAGAAGGTGAGGCAATTAGTTGGCATTTATTTGATACTTTAAAAATAAAAGATGATAAATATGATAGAGTATTATTTTATGAAATTACTAAAGATAAAGTATTAGAAGGA
>CACZOV010000078.1 GCA_902782915.1 uncultured Erysipelotrichaceae bacterium
TGGAGTAGCATTTTTAAGAGTTTCAAGTTCTGACTCTAAAGAAGATAATTGTAGTTCTTTACTTTCTATTTCTGCTTTTACAGCTTTTAAAGAATTTATTTCTTTTTCAAGTGAAGAAATTTCTGACTCTCTTTTTGTGATTTTTTTATCTGATGTTTCAAGTTCTTCATCAATAAGTTCTATTTCAGCTTCTAATTTTAGTTTTTCTGCCAAGTCATTTTTTAATTTTTTTTCTAAATCTTCAATTATAGAATAATTTTTATTTATTAACTCACTTTGATTTAATAAAATTTTATTTGCAATTTCTTTTAATGAATTCATTCTTTGTTCTTTTTTTTGAAATTCTTCTTCAAGAGCAGTTCTTTTTTCATTGTTAGAACTATACATTTCTGCGAGTTTTATCAACTTTTCTTCTGTAGTCATACCATTAAATTTTGAAACATCAGATGTGCTATATGTTTCACCAAGAATAAAAGTATCAAAATCTTGATTTATTTTATTATATAAATCAATTGTATCTTTTACTCTACCACTTGATTCATCACCCATCTCATTTATTAATGTATCAATATCTTTTATTGAATCTTCCATTATACTTCTACCTCACTTTCATCAACTATAATTTTGGCTGCTTTTTTTACATTTTCAAAAAGTTCATCATATGATTTAATAACTTTTATATTAGCTTCTACTTCTTTAACTTTTTTATCAAATTCTTCATCTGACATATTATCACCCCACTAAAATACACTTATGTTTATATTATATACTATATTTTTTTATAAGTCAATATAATTTTATGTAATTTTGTATTAATCCTTTTTTTCTTTTAGACTACTTTTATGCATATTTATTATGCTATTTATATAATTTTATAAAAAATTTTAAAAAAATAACTAGAGAATATGTAGTTGCATATAATATAAATAAGGGGTGATTTAAATGTGTGGCTTTTGTGGCTATATTAATGAAAATAAAAAAATTAATAATGATGCTCAAATTAGATTAATGAATGATACTTTATTTAATAGAGGTCCTAATGACTATAATATATACATAAATGAAAATGTTGCTTTAGGTCATACTAGACTTAGCATAATTGATGTAAAATACGGTATACAACCCATGATAAAAGAAATAAATGGCAATAGATACGTTATTGTATATAATGGTGAATTATATAACACAAATGAATTGAGAGATGATTTAATAGAAAAAGGATATACTTTTTTTACAAAATGTGATACTGAAGTAATACTTACTTCATATATAGAATACGGAGTAAACTCAATTTTAAATTTTAATGGAATATTTAGTTTTGCAATATATGATTTAAAAAAGAATCAAATTTTCTTAGGCAGAGATAGACTTGGAATAAAGCCATTATTTTATACTACGGCCGATTCTTCTTTTGTTTTCGGTTCAGAAATAAAAGCTTTACTTGCACATAAAGATGTAAAAGCAATACTAGATAAAGATGGTATAAAGGAATTATTTGGTATAGGTCCTTCACATACTCCAGGTATTACTTATTTTAAAAATATTTTTGAGATAAAAGCTGGTTATTGTGGAATTTTTAAAGATTTTAAATTAACAACATATAAATATTGGGATTTAGAAACAGTTGAAAATAAAGATACAGAAAATGATGCTATAAATAACATTCATGAATTACTTGTAGATGCTACAAAAAGACAACTTGTATCTGATGTTGGGATATGTTCTATGTTATCTGGTGGTCTAGACTCAAGTATCTTGACTAAAATTGCAAAAGACAATATTAATGAATTGACCACTTTTTCAATTGATTTTAAAAATAACGATAAAGACTTTACACCTAATATTTACCAAGGAAGTAAAGATAGTGATTATGTGAAAATAATGAAAGATTATCTAAATACAAATCATAAAATAATTTTACTTGATAATTCTTATTCATTTGATCTATTACAAGAAGCTTTGATTGCAAGAGATATGCCAGGAATGGCAGATGTAGACACTTCAATGCTTGGATTTTGCAAAAAAATAAGAGATAATGGTTTTAAAGTCTGTTTATCTGGAGAATGCTCAGATGAAATTTTTGGTGGATATCCTTGGTTTTATAGAAAACATTTAATTACTCATCAAAATGGATTTCCCTGGGCTTTATCTGAAAATTTACGAAACGATTTATTAAAACAAAATATTTTAAAAGGAAATGAATTATTTGAATATATAAAAAATGCAAGAGATAAAATTTTAAAAAATGTTACTCACTTAGATAATGAATCTGATTATGAAAAAAGATATAGAAATATTAATTACTTAACAATAAAATATTTTATGACTACATTACTTGAAAGAACAGATAGAATGTCAATGTCTTCTTCTCTTGAAGTAAGAGTTCCTTTTGCAGATCATAGAATCTTTGAGTATGTATATAACTTACCTGCTAGACTAAAACTAGGTTTAATAAACGAAAATACAGAATGTGTAGAAAAATACATTTTAAGGAAAGCTTTTGAAAATGAATTACCACATGATATATTATTCAGAAAAAAATCACCATTTCCTAAAACATATGATCCAAATTATTTAAAATTAGTTGAAAACGCTGTTTTAGAATTACTTAATAATTCGTCTTTAAAAATACATCAAATTATTAATAAAAAATATATAATTGAATTAATTAATACGCATGGTAAAAATTTAAAAGAAAATTTATTTGGTCAACTTATGACTTATCCTCAAACTCTAGCATATATTTATCAAATAAGTATGTGGCTTGAAATTTATAATATTGAAATTGAAATTTAATATTTATACATATAACAATTAACTTTAAATTTTTTTATGTACAATAAGATTTTTATCTCATTGTACATTTTTTGATTTCATTATGCACATTATTAAAATACTATATCTAATTCAAAAAAAATAACTTAATTTTTTTTTGAATATAAAATTTTTTTTTGCAAAGAATATTAATATACATTTTAAAGGAGATAATTTAGTTATGAAAAAAGGTATTGAAGGAGAAAAAGTTTTAATAACTTCTCTTATAATAATTATTTTAATAACAATATTTTTTTCTATATACACTATTTTTTCAAGTAATAAATCTCTAAGAAATAACACGGTAAATATGAAATCTAATGGTGAAAATATTACTCCAAGTAATTCAAATAATACATCACCTACAAAAGAGGAAGCTGATAGTTTAAATATAGATGAAAATAATAACAAAAATGATAATGATACTACTACTAATAATAATAATAATAATAATAATAATAATAATTTTGAAAATAAAAAAAAAGATTCATCAAATAGTCTTGATAGTGATTCATTATTACATTTATCTTTTGAAGAAGATGAAGAAAATAACAAATATTTAGAAGAAAGATTAAAAGAAATACAAGAACAAAGAAAAATATTTGTCGAGAAAACATCGACTGAACAAAATGTTGCCATGAATAATGTAGAATTATTAGCAAAAGAATTAGAGGAATTAAATGAATTAGAAAATAACGAAAACGAAGATTTAAATGGCATAGAACAAATGAATGAAATATATATTATGGTACAAGAAGATAAACAGTCATTAATTTTACAAGAAAAAGTAAGAGAAAAATTATTCCCTTTTTATAATAAAGCAAATTATGATATGAGTGATATAATTAAAAATGATTTATTTAAATCAATAAATTCAAATGGTGTTAGAAATTTTAGTTTAAGTAATATTTTGGAAAATAAAAACGTTTTAAAGAAAAAAAATAATTTTAATATAGATTATCCAAAAAGTATTTTTGATAATTTAAAATTTGATAAAAGTGATATTAA
>CACZOV010000079.1 GCA_902782915.1 uncultured Erysipelotrichaceae bacterium
ATTATATTCATCAATATTAAAATTAGTAGGTATTATACTATCCTTATTATTTAATACATATTCATATAGATAATTTGATATATATTCGTTATTATTAATTTTACTTAAGAATTCATCTATCATTACTACTCACCCTATCTAAATAAATTATAGCAAATAATTAAAAATGTGTATAGTTTTATTTTGCTCTTTTCAGTGGCAAACAACAATAGGTAAATCATACCTATTTAATCCCTTTAAAATCAACGTTTTCAAGATACATAGTTAAAAATATTTAAACTTGCACGGCAAAATTTAACTAAATTGTGGTGCAGAAACTGTGCAGACAATATAAAAAGCATATATAGGATACGTAGCTATATATGCTTATTTTCTGTACATTATTAAATCAGGTCTTTTCAAGCTGTCAACAAATTCAGATTCTATTCCTTTTTTTGTTTCACCTTTTGAATTGTGCCTTATACTATTAACTGCCATTATTACAGCTTTTCTTGCTCTTGTTAATGATACATAATGAACACACTTATCTTCATTTATATCTATATAGCCACCATTTTTTAAGTCAATTTTAGGTAAGATATATTCATGCAAATCTAGTATAAAAACAGCATCAAATTCTAAACCCTTGGATTTATGTATTGTCATAATATGGACTTTTTCAAGATCCATAGGCTTATATGTAACTAAATAATTATCATTATTTAAAGTATCGATTATATTTGATAAATCAATATCTCCACCAAAAATATTTTTTGTTAAATTTATCATTTCATCAATTGGTAATACTTCTGTGTTAAAAAATTCAATTTTGAAATTAATAATTGTATTAACATAATTTTGATATTTCCTTTTATTGATAACAATTGCTTGATTATCCAAAATATTTTCGGGATATAATTTTTGGGAGCCATAAATATAAATTAATAGGTCTCTAAAAAATATTTCATAAGATTTACTACTTTTATCTATAGGAGTTTCACAAAAATAAATTGTTGGAGTTTTCATATAGCTAAATAACAAGTTAGCTGTACTATTATTACGACATAAAATGGCTATTTCATTTTTATTATTAATATTAAATTTTGATAATAGTCTAGGTATTAGATTATCAATCTTATTAGCTAATATTTTTTCGTCGCCAGTTATATTCCATTTATAAACTCTTTTATCATCACATATTTCATATTTTTTTTGAGGAAATAAAAATTGATATGCATAATTAATTATTGAAAGATGAGATCTATGATTAATAGTCAACCCAAATGAGTTAAAATCTGATAATTCTGATAATTCAAGCAAAAATTTTGGACTACTACCACTATAGTTAAATATTGATTGATCAGGATCTCCAACGGCTACTCCTATTATCCCTAATCCTACAATTTTTTTAAAAATTGTATGTTGCAAACACTCACAATCTTGATATTCATCTACAAAAATATATGCGTATTTTGCCTTTATATATTTTCTACAAGAAATTGAATTGTCAAATACATAATTTGCAAAAAAAGGTATCTCTTCTAAGATAATCAAACCATCCTTAAAATATTTAGCCAAATATTCAATTTTTTCTTCTTCTTCCAATTTTTCAAATTCAATACAATCAAAATCATTACTAGAAACAACTTCAACTTCCTTATAATAATTATATAAATATTTTGCAAATGGAATAATTATTTCTGATAAATAAAAACTATAAATAGTCCCAAAAAAAGAATTATGTAAATCAGCTGATATATTCATGACTCTACCCTTTAATTCATTGCTTGCTTTGTTTGTATAGGATATTGCTATCACTCCCTGATATTCATCTAATTCAGAGAGAATTTTTTTTATTTTATATGTAATTGTAGTTGTTTTTCCACTTCCAGGTACTGCAATAACAACAATATTTCCTTCAGCATTAATTATATCAAGCTGTTCCTTAGTCAAAGTTAGATTATTCATTATTTTTCCCAATCAACCAATCTATTGGTTGATAAAAATCGCCAATATTATCTCGTGTGCTATTTACATTCTTAATTTCAGCAATAAAATCTTACATGTTTTTTGCTTTTCTGTTTTGTAGATATTTAACAAACTCATCTTTGCTATTATAATTTTGCTTAATATAATCTGATAAAAAG
>CACZOV010000080.1 GCA_902782915.1 uncultured Erysipelotrichaceae bacterium
CGTGATGTTGAAAATTTAAGTAATGTATGGAAAGGAGCAGATAATCTAAAGTTTGCAAGTACTGTAAATAGTTATAAAGAAGATTTAAAAGCTTTAGGAGATATTGTTGAAAACTATGGGAAATTTTTAAGCAAATCTGCTCAAATTATTAAAGAAACACAAAATGATGTAACAGCAAGTGCTGGAAGATTATAGGAGGGAATATGGAAGATTTAAGAGTCACACCTGAAGAATTAAGAAATACTGCTAAAGATATGAGAACAAAAGTAAATAATATGAAAGAAGAACTTGAAAAAGCAAGTAATGAAATGAATGCAACTAGTGAATCTTTTGGAGGAGGAACTGCTTCAAATTTAAGAAATAAATATGATGAATTATCTAAAAGATTTAATTCTTTCTATAGTGAAATGATTTCTTATGCAGAGTTTCTAGAAAAAACAGCAGCATCTTATGAAGGTGCAGATCAAGCTATGAAACAAGCTGCTGAAGAATTATTATAGTAAAAGTCAAAGAGACTTTTACAAAGTAAATTTCTATTTACTTTGTAAAATTCTTTTTAAGGAGGAGTTATGGAAAAAATTGATTTAGATTTAGAGTTAACAAAAGGATTATTAGAAAATAAAGAGTTTGAAATAACAGATGGTTTGGATAATTATACAACAAATGAATGGTTAAGTAAAATTTGTTTGTCAAATGCATTTTGGACGGCAAATTATATAGTTAGTCAGTATCAAAATGCAACATCATCTTTAATTAAACATTTAAATGACATAAATAATATATCTGAAAGTGCGCCTCCAAAACTTCCTAATATTTCTGTAGTAAATATAGGAACAAATGCAAGTAATATAGAGGAACAGTTAAATTCAAATATAGAAGAAGAAAAAGTAAATTATATTACAAAGTATGATAATGGAAATGTTGAAAATGTTGAGAAGACAACATATGATTCTGAAGGTCGTAAGTCTGTTATTACAAATGAACATTATAGGGAAGATGGAACATTAGCAAGCAGAATAGTGCAAGTTTATGATTATGATAAAAAAACAGTAACTCGAAAAGCTACATATTATGAAAACGATGGATTTACTATTAAAAAAGAAAATGAAAAAGAAAAAAGTTTTTATAGTTCCTTACAAGAGTTTGAAGCTATACAAAATGCTAATGAGTCAACTGATGCAAATACTGATCTTAAAATTACCCATGAATACCTAAATGCAAATACAACTAAGGACATTTATGAAAGAAGTGATGGTACAATTGCAATTAATGTAACTCAAAATCTTGATCCTAATAATTCTAATTCTAAGCATCAAATAAATGAATATTTATCTTCTGATGGTAAAACTGTTGAGCGAAGTGTTGAATTTAATGTAAATGGTAATTCAATTGATATGACAGAGACCATTAATGAGCAAAATGGGAAAGTATTTAATGAATATTCGTTTGATTCTGATGGTAGAACAATACATGTAGTAAGCACTAAATTAGATAATAATGGCGAGAGTTCTATACCTAGATCATATGATTTAACTTATGACGGTAGCGATTCTTCTTCTAAATGGACATTAGTTTCATATTATAATGAAAATAATAGTCGATGGGAAAATAAAATTGCTCCTAAAGAATTAAATGATCCATCTTTTATGTTAAATAGTTTTGAAAATTCTCCAACAGATAGTGTCGATATAAGTTATGGAATAGGAACTGTTAATACAGAATCATCTGGTTTAAACGTTCGAAGCGGCATGGGAATGGATAGTCGAATATTAGGTACTGCTCCAAAAAATTCTTCACTTGAAATATTAGAGCCTGATAATAATGGTTGGACTAAGGTAAGAGATGAAAATGGAGTTGAAGGATATGTATCTTCAAAATATATTTCGATAAATAACGAAGAATAAAAGGAGAATTATGAGAAGAACAATTTTATATGATGAAATAGGAAATGTTTCCTTTAAATTAAAAACTGAAGTAGAAAAATTAAAAACGATTCAAAGTAAATTACTAAACGACATACCTAAAATAAATGATGCGTACCGAGGAAGTGATGCAACGTTATTAATATCTAAGTATCAAGAAAGAGTAAATAGTATAAAGTCATATATAAATGTAATAGAAACTTATACTAATTATTTTGAATGGATATCTGGATCATATAAGGATACTCACGAAGAGGTAGTTAATGATTTAAGTGAAGAAATACCTGACCAAGTAAATGTGGTGGAAGAGCATAACTTGTTAAATATTGATGATAATGTTTTAAATGAAGAAATAGAAGATTTTGAAATGGAGGATGATTTTAAAGATGCATAATGTAGTATTAGATCCAATTAGGTTAAGAGATATAATTACATTGTTAAAAAAAGATAATGAAGAAATAAACGAAACAATTAAAAATATAAATAATACTATTAAATCACTTGATGAAACTAAATGGAATTCTCCAGAAAAAACAAAAATTAATAATGAATTAATTCCTTATATTGATTTAGAAGAAAAAAACATTGCAAGTATTTTAAATGAATGTATTTTTTCATTAAACCAAGCTCTTAATACTTATAGTCAAACTGATTATGAATTAAAACTAAATTCTAGCAAATTAACTGATTTAAGGGGTGAATAAGATGAATGATTATAGTTATTATGATTATTGCTCATATGTAACAACAAATATAGATCCAAATATAGGAACTGATCTTTTATTAAAAGCTTCAAATAATGCTTTAGAACACTCTGTTGTTGATAATATTTGTAAAGAGTTATACTCAAGTATTACAGAAATTGATGAACAATTAAGAATATTATCAGCAAGTGATCAAGATGATACGGCTATTTATAAATTTCAAAAAATTGTTAAAGGATATTCTAGTGAATTAAAAAGTATTAATGAGTTTTTGAAAAATGATTATAAAAATGTTGAAACTGCATATGTTTATTTAAATCTTTATTTTGAATATTTAACTAAATTAAATCAAGATTTAAAAGTTATTTGTTATCAAATGCCTCTTAAAGATCAATTTATGCTAGATGATAAAGAAAAAAACTACGATAAATATGTTGAAAATTATGAAAAAGCTCTCAAGGAATGGCAAACTAAAGTATTAAATCAAAAGAGCTCTTGTCAAGAGTATGTAGGTTATATCCAAGAATTAGTTGATTATATAAAAAATGTTAATAATCAAGTACCATCTGAGGGCAAAACTAAGTTTACACTTCCAAAATTATCAGTTCCTTCAAATAGAAGAAATAATTATGAAAGTATCTATGGTACTACAGATAGTAGTGATTCAATTAACTTTCCAAAAATCAATTCCTACGTCTTTAAGAAATATTCGTCAAATAAAGATATTACTTTATTTAATATAGAAAAATATAATTCACTATATCATGATCTTCCGGATAAACCAGATGTAATTAAAAGATTAAGTAACGGAAGAATTGTGTGTTATTATATAGATCCAACTAATAATCAAGAATATGCATCAATGTTTTATAGTAAAGATGGAATATTAGAATCTTTTGATCGAATTCTCAATCATGATGGAACTTCTGTCGAATATAGTTTGTGGTTTGATAAGCATGGTGAAATTATAAGAAGCCGAGAGACTTTAGATGAGGAAGAAAATGAAACTAATATAATAAAATATTATCAGAATAGTATATTAGAAAAGGAAACTGTTGAGTTATTTGAATATGATAATAACCACTGTGATAGAATGATTAAAGAATATA
>CACZOV010000081.1 GCA_902782915.1 uncultured Erysipelotrichaceae bacterium
GGTGCGGGTAACAGGAATCGAACCTGCACTCCGAAGAACTAGTTCCTAAGACTAGCGCGTCTGCCAGTTCCGCCATACCCGCTTATAAACTTGGTGGACCTTATAGGACTCGAACCTATGACCGATCGGTTATGAGCCGATTGCTCTAACCAACTGAGCTAAAGGTCCAACAACAATTTACTGAATTATAATAGCATAATTAATTATGGAAATCAATATTTTTTTTAAAATTTTTGTCAAGTTTTAAATTTTCAAGAGCAAATTTTCGAGGATTAATATTGTTTTTTTCTTGAATAGTCATATCTGATAAATATTTCCCATTGTATAAAAAGATTGAATCAAAACCAAAACCATTGTTTATTTTTTCTTCACAAGCTATTATTCCTTTTAATTTATATTCTTTGGTAATTAAGTTTATTCCGTCAAAATAGGCGATAGCACATGTAAAATAACAGGTTCTATTTTCTATTTTCTTCATTCTCCTTAGAATTTCTTGATTTCTAATGCTATCAGTTCCTTCTAAAAAACGATGTGTATTAATTCCTGGGAATCCATTTAATGCTTCAATTTCTAAACCACTATCATCTGAAAGTGTTGGAATACCAGTTTTTTTGTAAACTTCTTTGGCTTTTAAAATAGCATTTTCGAGGAAAGTTTTTCCTGTTTCTTTAATTTCTATTTTTATATTTAAATCTTTTAAAGACTTTATATTTATTTTTAATATTTCTTTTACTTCTTTTATTTTCCCATCATTTGAACTTGCAAATAACATAATATCACCAACTAGATTATATTAAAAAAATATATTCAAGTCAAAGAGTTTATATATGAATATAATAATTTAGATGATTTTATGAAGCATACATCAAGACTCTTTTCTTTAAGTGCAGTTGCAGTTGGATATTTATTAATAAGCGATCTTAATAGTACAGAGCAAAATACACTTGGAAATTGGTTGATGTTGGTTGGTCAGTTCGTTTCAACAAGTGCTTATTATAGTGCTCTTGAAGAAGAAAAGAATGATGAAGATACTTCTAAGAATTTATATGATGATTCAAGTACTATTGAAATGCTTGAAAAAATGATCAAGGTTTTAGAAAAAGAAGTTAATAATATTCAAGAAGAATTAAAAAAAAGTAGATAGCTACTTTTTAAAATTCTATTAATTCATATTCTTGACTACCTAGTCCAATACTTTCAGCATAAGGTAAGATATGTCTTCCACTTTGTCTTTCAACTCGTTTTATAAAATGATCACGTCCTTGATCATTCGATTGCCAAATTTTATCAATAGAGGCTTTATCAAGAGCAACTGGATCAGTTGATGCAAGAATTCCAATATCATTCATACAAGGATCCTCTGGATTTGAATCACAATCACAGTCAACTGATAAATTATTCATAACATTTATATAAAGAATTGCTTTTCCATTTTCTTTAAAATAATCACTTACAGCTTTTGCAGCTTCTGCCATTGATTCTAAAAATCCAATTTGATCGCTTGTATATTGCCAACATTCATCTGGATCTTTTGTAATTCCAACTGAATGAATATAAGCTTTTCCATTTCGACTAGCAACTCCTATAGACTGATTTTTAAGTGCTCCTCCAAAGCCACCCATTGCATGTCCTTTAAAGTGAGCAAGATTAAGCATAGAATCATAATTTTGTAAGTGATTTCCAACTATATCTACATCCAAGTGTTTTCCATTACAAGGTATTTCCATTTCACCATCACTATCCATAATATCAACATCACTTATATCAAGAAATCCATGTTCTTTGGCAACTTTTAAATGATCATCTACTGTATTTCTTTTTCCTGGATACGCTGTATTACATTCAATTATAGTACCATTTAATTTATGAACTAAGTCTTTAATTAACTTAGGTTTTAAATAATTATTGCCTCCCATTTCACCTGTAGATATTTTAATTCCAACTTTTCCTTTTAAGGAAACTCCAAGTTTTTCATAAATTGCAACTAAACTTTCAGGAGTAATTTTACTTGTAAAATAAACTTTAGCTTTTTCCATATATAAATCCTTTCTTTTATAGTATTTTCAAATACATTTTAATTATAACAAGATGAATATTATTCGTCAATTTTTTTAGAAAAATAAATTTATTTTTGACTTATCATATAATATGGTATAATAATAGTAATGAATTGGGTGATAGAATGAAAATAGTAATAAGTGCTGGGGGAACCGGTGGACATATTTATCCTGCAATAAGTATTATAAAAAAAATAAAAGAAGCTGATAAAAATTCTCAATTTCTATATATAGGAACAACTGATCGAATGGAACATGAAATAATTCCTAAAGAAGGAATTCCATATATTGGAATCGAAATGAAAGGACTTAGCAAAAATATAAAAAAATCAATTTCTAGCTTAAAACTTTTAATGAAATCTATGAAAATAGTTAAGACTGAACTAAAGAAATTTAATCCAGATATTGTAATTGGAGTAGGTGGATATGTGACATTTCCAGTTATCTATGAAGCTAAAAAACTTGGATATAAAACTTTGATTCATGAGCAAAACTCTATTCCTGGAAAATCTAATAAAATACTTATTAAGTATGCTGATAAAATTGCTGTAAGCTTGCCAGGCAGTATTAAATATTTTCCTAAAGAAAAAGTTATATTTACAGGAAATCCTCGTAGTAGTGAAGTTGCAAATGCTAAAAAAATAGATAAAAAGGAATTAGGTTTATCTCATGATAAAAAATTAGTTTTAATTGTAATGGGGTCCCTTGGATCAATGACTATAAATAAAGAACTAGAAAATATTATTCCTAAATTTAAAGATAAGGATTATGAAGTAATTTTAGTAACTGGAAAAAACTATTATGATAATTTTAAAAAATATGAAATAAAAAATGTAAAAATTGTTCCATTTTTAGATAATATGTTGAATGTTTTAAAAAGTTGTGATTTAATAGTAACTCGTGCAGGAGCATCAACAATTGCAGAAGTAACAGCTATAGGACTTCCTAGTATTTTAGTACCAAGCCCATATGTTGCAAATAATCATCAATTTTATAATGCAAAAGAATTAGTTGATGCCAAAGCTTCAATTCTTTTAGAAGAAAAAGACTTTAATGCAAATAATTTACTAGAAAAAATAGATTATGTTTTAAATAACAAAACTCTTTATAAAGAAATGCATGAAAATTCTTTAAAACTAGGAAAAGTTACTAGCAGCGAAGAAATTCTAAAAATAATTTTAAATTTAGTGGGAAGTGACTTAAATGGAGAAAATAATAAATGAGATCATGACAGCTAATATTGGTGATATCAAGATAGATGCAAGTTTATCAAAATATACAACTTATAAAGTTGGTGGTATTGCTAAAATTTTAGTTTATCCAAAATCTATTGAAAAACTTATTTCTTTAATGAAAATTATAAATAGAGAAGATATAAAATATTTTATTTTAGGAAATGGTAGTAATGTTTTATTTAGTGATGATGTTTATGATGGAATTATTATAAAATTAGATTATTTTGATGAAATAAGTTTTTTAGATAATATTGTTCATGTTGGAGCAGGGTATCCATTAATTAAACTTTCTTTAGAATGTGCTCGTCGTGGACTTTCAGGTTTAGAATTTGCATCAGGAATTCCTGGAACTTTAGGTGGAGCAGTTTTCATGAATGCAGGTGCGTACGGATCCAATATGAAAGGGGTTATTAAAGACGTAACAGTTTTAACACCGGAATTGAAAATAAAAACTTTAACAAAAGATCAGATGAAATTTGATTACAGAGAATCATTCTTACAACATCATAAAGGTTATATTTGTTTAGGAGCAACACTTGAACTTGGCCATGGAGAAAGAGAAATGCTCGAAGAAATAATTAAAGATCGAAAATTAAAAAGAAAAAGAACTCAACCTTTAGAATATCCATCAGCTGGCTCTGTATTTAGAAATCCCGAAGGATTATTTGCAGGAAAGCTTATTGAAGATCTTAATTTAAAAGGATATCATGTAGGTGGTGCTGAAATTAGCACGAAACATGCAAACTTTATCATAAATACTGGAAATGCTAAAGCATCTGATATAAAAGAAATAATTGATCATGTAAAAGAAGAAGCTAAAGAAAAATATGATATTAATTTAAGAGTAGAACAAAGATTAATTAATTGGAGTGAATTAAGTGAAAAAGAAAAAGAATAAAAAAAAATTAATTATTTTTATAGGGGTTATAATATTTATAGTTTTAGGAGTTATTTTAGTAAAAAATGCTAAAATAAAAAATATTTATATTAAAGGAAATAATATTTTATCTGATCAAGAAATAATAGAACTTGCAGGAATTGAGAATTATCCTAAACTATTTAGTATTTCTATTTCCAAAATGCAAAGTAAAATAAAAATGAATCCAATTGTATCTAAAGTAAAAATAAAAAAAAATATATTTGGAAGAATCGATATTAATATAGAAGAATATAATATGTTATTAAAAGATGAAGTAGATAATAAAATTTATTTATCTAATCAAATTAAAATAACACCAGATAATTTTGTATATGGACTACCTTCTTTAATAAATGTAGTAGATGATGATGTATTAAAAGATTTCTTAAAAAAACTTGATACCATTGATAAAAATATTTTAGCTAAAATATCTGAAATTGAATATACACCAAATGAATATGATAAAGATCTATTTCTATTTTATATGAATGATGGAAACTATGTTTATATTACAACAACAAGATTATCAAATATAAATAAATACGAAAATGTTTTACAAGAACTTAATGGTAAAAAAGGTATATTACATCTTGATAATGGAAATCATTTTGAAATAATAGAATAAAAGATCATCAAAACTCTAGACAAATAAAAAAATATTTGATATGATTATCACATAAATAAAAGGTAGTGATCATATGAAAAGTATTAATAAAAAAGTTAACTCTAAGTCAACAATGGGGGGGGTACTAATTTAGTATCTTATAATATACATTTAATAAAACATAAATTTAGGCATTTGAAATTGATATGTTAATCATATCTTTTTCAAGTGTCTTTTATTATAAAAAGGAGTTGATCTTATGTAAAAAATAATTTATAATAGATTTATCATAGAGAAAATAGAAGGAGAAAAATATGAATAGTAAAAAGAAAAAAATATTAATTATAACTTTAGTATTAGTTTTATTAATAGGAATAGTAGGAATAAC
>CACZOV010000082.1 GCA_902782915.1 uncultured Erysipelotrichaceae bacterium
GCTCCACTTACTTTTAATAATTTAAAATATTTTAATTCTTTAACACTTTCAACGTGTGGTCCACGGCATAAATCTGTAAAATCTCCTTGAGTATAACAAGATATAACTGTATCACTATCCATATTATTAATAAGATCAATTTTATATGGATCATTTTTAAATTTTTCTAAAGCTTCTTCTTTAGTTATTTCTTGTCTAATAATTCTTTTTCCATCTTTAGAAATTTTTTTCATTTCTTTTTCAATTTTAACTAAATCTTCTTCTGTTAATTTAATATCTCCAAGATCAATATCATAGTAAAATCCTTCTTCAATAACAGGCCCAACCCAAAATAAAGCATCCTTATACAAATGTTTTACAGCTTGAGCCATTAAATGAGCTCCACTATGGTTTAATACACTTAATTTTTCGTCTTCTTTAATGTTTATCATATATTCCTCCTATAAAAAAAGAATGGTATAAAGAAGTCAAATAGACGGTACCATTCTTATTTTTTCTTAATTTAAATAACGACTCTCGCCGGAAATCTCTTTCGAGTTCTATTCATAGGTAGTAATTTATAAACTGTTTATTCGTTTGCACCAACCACGAATTCTCTAAAAAAACATCATTTATAAATCATGTCCTAATCAACATATTTATATTTATTATAACACTTATTTTTAACTTGTCAATTATTCTCCTATTTGATCATTTTCTATTTGCTCTGTCATACTTCTTAAAGTTTTAGCACAACTATCAACACTTTCAACTCCGATAATATTTGATAATATAATAATAATAGTTGGAGTTAAAATAATCAAAACAGCAACAATTGCACGTCTATAAAAATTCTTCCAAGCTTTATTAATTCCATCTTTATCATCAACAAATACTACTTTAGCAAAATCGAATGTTGTATATATAATAAGAAGAATTGGAATTCCTATCCATATTACTTTAAATACATATTCATTTAAAAATTCAAAGAATGTATCTCCAAATAATTCTCGACATGTTTTATAAACTGTTTCTTCTCCTACTCCTGTAAAACCAAAAGCTCTATATCCCATATATAACTCATCATAATTATTTGGTTTGGTATCTGTTAAATAATATTTTTCACCATTTTTTTCTTTATATAAATACTTAGGATAATTTCCACTAGTAAAGTGTTCAGCTATCTCACTATCACTAATATTTTCAATTAAAATAGCTTTCTCTTCAGTTCCTTTTTTTAAAGTTATTATATAATTTGCTCCGCTAATTCCAATTGATACTTTCGCATCAATTAATTCCCCATATCCTAAATATTCAATAACTAACTGACTTGGATTTGCATTTTGTTCGGCATTACTTACTTCTCCATTCCAAACTGCATCATATTCGCTCTCACTACCAACACTAATTTCGGTTGTACGAGAAATAACTTTCGAATTAAATTTTAAATATGAAGGACACTTAAGATCCGTTATCGGATCACCAATATACTCTAAAGTATCATTTTCAAGTATACCTGATGCAAAAATATTAGATATTGTACCATCACTTAAAACAGAAAAGCCCAGACTTCCTGATCCTGATAGTAAATATGATGTATAATAATTTACATAATTATAGTTACAAGACAAAACTTCAGGATTTTCATTTAATGGATTATTTGAAATACTTGAATAATTACTATCATATTCTATTACTTTATATTCATCATATGTATTACCATAACTATTTCTCTCATCACTGGATAAAGACAAAGTATATGTAGGCTTTTGACCATTATCACGATTTTCTTTAAATAAATATATTTTAGGACATGTAAGACTTCCATCATTATTTCTTAATTGTCTAGTATTTATAGCACCAAATCTTTTCATATAGATTGGATCAGTATTTATAGGATTTTCCTTTATTATCATATTACTAATAGAAGAATCAAATAATTCTTTTTCATATCCATCACTAAAATCTGCATCACTTTGAAAAACTACTCTTGCTGCAATTTGAGGAGTAGGAATTTTTGATTCATTATAAGCAATTACAATAGCAATAGTTCCTTTTTCACTTCTAACCCCCTTTTGAAATACAAAATCACTATCATCTGGTGTATAATTATAATAACAAATTGCAGATTCTTCTGCTTTTACATTTAAAGAAAAAGAGAATAATAAAACAAACAAAAATGCTAATATAGTCTTTCTTTTCATAAAATCCTCCTTAAAAAAATAATAACATAATTTTAAAAAAAAAGAAATTGTTTTAGTCAAATTCTTTTAATAAATCATTTAATTCTTGTAAGTTTTCTTCTTTTTTTTCTATTTTTTTATCAAACCATAAAGGAAGTTCTTCTAAATCATGTTTTTTAGTTTCTATACTTTCTTTCTTAAAGACATTTTTCTTAAACTTTTTATGTTCCTTTTTACATACTTCCATAGCGTCTATTACAGTTTCAACTTTTAATCTTTTCCATTGACCAACAATTGTTTCTATATAATCTTTATTTAGTTTTTTATGATTTACTTTTAATACATAATCAATTAATACATTTACAACACCAGGATTAAGTTTTTGTTCTAACATTAAGCCTTCAATTAATTTTTTATCTCTATTAGTTGGTTCTCCTTTTCCATAACTTTTTTTTAAAAAATCATAAGGAGTTGTATTTTCAAAATAATAAATAAGTTTAGATAATTTAGAATCATTTCCAAGAGGTGTTTTTAAATATTCTGGTTGCCTATTATAAATTAAAGTTGGAAGTCTTCCATTATTTTCAAATTGATAATAATTTCGACAACTTTTTCTAAGTTCCGTTTTATCAATCATTCCTCGTTCATTTAAACTATTTCTAACAAGTCCTTGCATATTTAAATTATCAATTTTATAAATATATGCAAGATTTAAAATAAGTGATTTAACTTCATCATTAAAACATTTTTCATTTACAAGCCGCTTTGGAATACTTTGAATTAATAAATCAAGATCAAAATTACTTTTAATTTCTATTTTTCTAATTTGATCATTTTCAATATCTGAATTATCAAATAATAAATTAGTATTAGTATTTGATGTAAAAATACTTTCAAAACTAGTTGTAATATCTTCAAAATCTTTAGTATTTATTTTATCTTCTTTATAGTAACTTTGTAATTTTTCATATTCAATTGCACCAATGTTATTATATAAAACAACATTTAAAATTGGATGATTGAAAAATTCATATGCACTAATTGGAGAATATAAAATATATAAATATTCATCTATTTCTCCTTCTTTAACATAAGTTTTCATAAGTCCAATTCCTTCTAATTTATAACGAGCATCCATAATACTATCTAAATTTAATTGCATAGAAGTCATTAAATGATGATGGGTATATGAATTATTTATTTTATTTACTTTATTTAAATCATTTAATAAAGTTAAATATAAAGATACAGCACTAAATCCTATTAAAGGTTGATATAAATTAGTTAAAACTTTTATTCTTTCTTCAGTAATTATTCCTTTATTGTATACTGTATAAGTATCTGCTGGAGCAAGATTTAATGTTTTCATAAAAACCCTCCTTAATACCATTTTAAAACAATTGTCCTTTTCTATCAATATCTAAAAGAA
>CACZOV010000083.1 GCA_902782915.1 uncultured Erysipelotrichaceae bacterium
AAAAATGATGACTTTAACACTTGAAAATGGAACTAAAGAAGAGGTAGAACTTTTATTATCTTTTAAATTTAATGATAATAATAAGGAATATGTTATATATACAAAAAATGAAACAGATGAGAATGGAAATGTAACTATTTATGTTTCTAGTGTTACTCGCGTTAATGATGATGTAACTCTTGGAACTATTACAGATGACTCTGAATGGTCAAGAATTAAAGATCTATTAAGAGAACTTTCTAAAAATGAATAACAAGGAGGTATAACCATGCAAAATAACATAACCGTTTTAGATGATTCTAAATTTTATGAAAATAGTATAACAAGAAATGGTGGAAAGGTTGCAAAACTTAGTACTTTTAAAAATGTTTCTGAAAAAGCAAATTCTTTAATGTCTCAAGTTAGAGTAAAAGAAGAGGTTAAAGTAGAGCCTACTGAAATAAAACAGGAAGTATCAAGTCCTATGCCTAATGTTGATAATCAACAAGAAGAAGTTAAAGTTCAAGAGTTTCCAACAGTTGATATAATGAAATCTAAAAAAGATAAAGTTGCAATTACTGGGTATACATCAATTAAAGGTAATTTAATACTTAAAGGAGCTAAAAAATTAAGAGTTGCATCTATTGTTCCAACTAGTGTTAATGCTTTTAGAAATGTAAATGGAGTAGAGCCAGAAAATATAGTACATGATGCTCCAAAAGAAGAAGTACATGTTAACGAAATTAATCAACCATTTGATTTTTCAACATCTTTATCAGGTGTTGAAAACAAAACTTTAGATAAAGTAGAAACTAGTACTCCTGCATTTAATACTAATCGTTTTCAAAATGAAGAAAAGTTAAATGATTACTTTAATGGAAATCTTTCAAATGTTATTGATCTTGATGCTTACAAAAGAGAATTAGAGGATTTGGAAAGAGCTAAAGCCGATCTAAGAGAAATGGATAAAAATGTTGAAGAAGTTCGTGGAGAAATAGTTGACTTTAATGAAATACTTGCAACTCAAAGAAGAAAACTTCAGGAAGAAAAGGCTAAAATATCAAATATGTTGTTAGATAAAACAGCAGAATATAAAGATTTAAGAGCTCAATTAATTCAAATGAAAGAATTAAGTGAAAGAAATAATCCAGAATTAGATGAAAATTCTCTTGAAAGAAAAGCTGGGTAATATAGAATTATAAAACAATTTGTTTTATAATTTTTTTTTGAATAAAATATCTATTTTAAGTCATAATATTAATGATAGAAAAATAAAATGTATTGGTGAAATGTGATACGTTTTTTTCTCTTTTTAATTGGATTTGGTTTTAGTATAATAGGATCAATGTATTTAATATTATATTTAAATTATTTAACAATTGGATATAGTTTTTTGGAATATTTAAAATTTGTATCAACAAGAATTGAGTGTTTACTTTTGCTATTAGGTTTTATTTTTATAATTTTATCTATTTTTTGGAGGAGAAGAAATGATATACATATATGATATTTTGTTGAATTTTAATGAATCTTTCTACGAATTTTATGAATGGGAAAAACAAGATAATATTCTTCACATAAAAAGAATTCCAGTTTTTAAAATTAAAACAAGTATGATGGAAGATTTATTGTCCAATAAAATTTCTTTTAAAGAAAATTTTTGTAAATTAATAGAAAATAAAACAGAAGTATTTGATAGGAAAATTAAAGTTTTAAAATATACTTGTTTATTTACGGATACTTATCAGGTAGTAGGAGTTTTTATAAATGATGACTATACTTTATCTAAAATAAGTGACTTATTACTAGATGAAGAAGAAGATACTATTAATATTTCTTCAAGGTGTCATTTTTTAGAAATTGAATATAATATAATAGAAAGTAAAGTAATTAATTTGTTTTTTACAAGAAAAGAAATAACTATTAAAAAAGAAATAGAAAATGAACTAAAAAAAATTTATAAAGAAAAAGATAATTTAAAACTTAAGTATTTATATTTTGAATATTTTAATAAATTAGAAAATGATATAGAAAAAATGTATCAGGATCTAATATATTCTTTAAAGGATCAAGTAACTAATAAACATTTCAAATTATATGAACTTCTTAGTTTATGTAATGGTAAAAAAAGTATTAGTAATTTGACAAATTAAATATACTTTGGTAAAATATTAGCTCGTAACGAAGGAGGGTTTATGTTTTATTCAGTTATACAAACAGAGAATTCAGTTACGGAGGACCCATCCCTGATTTTCTCTTTAATAAAAGAAGGAGAGTTAGAAATAATTGAGGGTATACTTGATAAAAATCAGATTGATTTTAATATAGTGGATCAAGATGGCAACAATATTGTAATGGCTTTATTAAAACAAAAATATTATGATTTAGTTTTAAAGTATATTGATAAGGTTGATATAAATCATCAAAATAAATTTGGAGATACAATAATGCATATGCTTGCAGGTATTAACTATGTAAGTGTAAAAGAAATTATAGAATATGTTTTAAATAATAGTAAATTATATTTAAATCTAAAAAATAATTCAGGAGAAACAATTCTTGATAAATCAATTACAAATAATTATTTATATACAAGTATGAAAATTCTTGAAAATAAAAGATTTAATATGATAGATATTTATTCATTTAAACATTTATATGAGACATATATAAAAAGTAATAATTATGGAAAGTATTCAAAACTTTCTAATTTGGAAGTAATTCTTGATAATTTGGAAAATAAAAGATTATTACCAAGAATGGAAAAATTAGTATCTTTAATTGAAAATAATATTGACTTAATAAAAAAAGATTTTAATGTATCTAAAACAGATAATTTAGATAATATTGTTAATAAAGTTATTATGGAAGCTATAAATTAATAGTTCTTTTGAACTATTTTTTTGTATAAAAATTTATAAAAGTATCATATTAGTAATGGGTGATAAAATGAAATATAGGTATTTAGCTTTCTTTTTAATGATCATAGGATCAATATTAGTAGTTACTGGATGTGAAACAAATTTAATGAATACTCCAACTAAAAGGGTAGAAACTTTACTTAATAATTATATAACTTTAGATAAAAAGGTTTTAGATGATTTAGATGAGACTATGTTAAGTGATACAACTATGACTTTATCTCAAAAAGAGGATTATCGAAATATAATAAAAAAACTTTATCAAAACTTATCTTATGAAATTAAAGATGAAACAACTGATGGTGATACAGCTGTTGTTGAAGTAGAAATAGAAACTTATAATTTGAAAAAAGTAATTGATGATGCAAATGCTTATTTACAAAGTAATCAAAATGAATTTCTAGATTCAAATAACAATGTTGATGTAGAAAAGTTTAATGATTATAAAATAGGACAGTTAAAAAGTGTCAAAGATAAAGTTACTTACACATTAAATTTAACAGCAACTAAAGTAGATGATAAATGGATACTTGATGATTTAACAGATACAGAAATTAGTAAAATTCACGGAATGTATAATTATTAAAAAAAAGTTAGAAACACTAACTTTTTTTTTGATAATATGATATAATCTTTATGTATTTGAGTGAGGTTGTTATGACTAATTTATGTGAAAATGTATTGTTTTTAGAAATATTAAGTTTTTTTAATATAGCTGTTACAATTATGAGATTTTTAGTACCAATTATTTTAATTTTAAAATTATCTTTAGATATATATCATCAAATAATTGATGTAAATGAAAAAGAAGGAAGAGATAGAATAATTAAAAGATCAACCGCTGCTATAATTGTTTTTTTAGTTCCAGTGTTTGTAAATATCCTTCTTACTTTTATGGAAGGAATATCAGGAATGAGTTTTAATTATTCTGAATGTAGTGCTAATGCAACTAGAGAAAATATTAAAG
>CACZOV010000084.1 GCA_902782915.1 uncultured Erysipelotrichaceae bacterium
AATTATATTTATGAATAAAAACTCACATAGAAGAAAAATATATGGTAAATACATTTCACAATATTTTGATTGTACAAAGATATGTAAAAATGTTAAAGATATAGAAAAAATAACTCAATCTTATAATTATATTATTGCTGGTAGTGATCAAATATGGAATAATGAATTGACTGGTGGAATTGATGAAATTTATTATTTGAATTTTAAAACTAAAGCAAAAAAAATTGCATATGCAGCAAGTTTAGGAAAAAATAAAATGAATGATAATAGAGAATTATACAAAAAATTATTGCAAAACTTTGACAGTATATCAGTGAGAGAGTCAGATGGATGTGATATTGTAGGTGGTATTTTAAATACGAATATTAAAAATGTTATTGATCCAACATTATTACTTCAATATGATGAATGGATGGAATATATAAAATCCTATAAACCAGTTGATGAGAAATATATTTTTGTGTATACACCAAATAATATAAATAGTTTTAATGATATAGTTAACTATGCTTCCGAAAAGTTAAACTTAAATATTATAAATTTTAAAAAGAAAGATATTGGCTTGAAAAATGTAAAGAGAAATTTATTTTGTTCGGACCCAAATGACTTTTTAAATTACTTATATTATTCAGAAATTATAGTTGCTACTTCTTTTCATGCGGTAGTCTTTTCAATTATATTTAAAAAGAATTTTTGGGTATTATCACCCAAGGATAATAGTAGTAGGGTATCAACACTGTTAAGTAGATTAGGATTGGAAGATAGAACTATAGAATCATTGGAAGAATTTAAAGAAAAAGATATTAGGGAAAGAATTGATTATGAATGCGTAAATAACAAATTGAATTGTTTAAGAGAAGATTCGAAAAAATGGCTCCTTGAACAATTAGAAGTGGAGTAAGTGTTAAGTATGAATCGAGAAAAGAGTTTGTTTAAAAATATAATTATAATTACTATTGGAAAGATATGCACACAATTAATAACATTTTTATTATTACCTTTATACACAGGAATATTAACAACTGCAGAATATGGAACTGTTGATTTGCTAAACACGTTAGTATCATTATGTCTGCCAATTATTACTCTACAAATTGAACAAGCTGTTTTTAGAGAATTATTAGAAGTTAGAAATAAAGAACAAGAGATTAAAGATATTATATCTAGTGCAATATTTACTGTTATAGTACAAAGTATAATATTTTTGATACTTTTTGTAATAGTTGCACCTGCATTTAAAAATGTATATAAATATTTTTTGGCAACAAATGTTATTGCTTATATTTTTTCTTCCTTATTTTTACAAATTACGAGAGGACTAGGAAATAGTAAAAAATATGCTTTTGCGAGTTTTATAAGTGCTTTATGCACAATTTTATTTAATATTTTATTTATTGTTGGAATAAAACTTGGCGCTAAAGGAATGCTACTTGGAACAATGCTTGGACAAATGATTACTGTAATTTACCTATTTATTTCATTGAGATTATACAAATATATATCAATAAAAAATAATAAAAAGAAAATTACAAAAAAACTTCTTAAATATTCTATACCATTGATTCCTAATGCTATTTCGTGGTGGGTATTTAATGCTTCTGATAGATTAATTGTTACAGCAATACTTGGCGTTGAAAAAAATGGTATTTTGGCAGCTTCATTAAAATTTTCAACGGTTTATATAACTTTATATAATGTTTTTAATATAAGTTGGACAGAATCAATTTCTACGGCTATTGATGATGAAGATTTAAGTACGTATTTTAACAAAACTTTTAATGTTATAATTAAACTTTTTATTGCAATGGCAATTGGTATCATTGCTGTAATGCCAATTGTTTATCCGATAATGATAAATAAAAAATTTGATTCTGGATACGTATTGGTTCCAGTTTCAATATTAGGTTCATTTTTTAATGTTGTTGTTGGTTTAATAAGTGTTATATATATTGGTAAAAAGAATACAAAAGCGATAGCAAATACATCAGTTATCTCTGCTATTATAAATATAATAGTTCATTTATCTTTAA
>CACZOV010000085.1 GCA_902782915.1 uncultured Erysipelotrichaceae bacterium
TAGTGGTGTTAAAAGACTTAAAAGTAGTATTTATGGGAACTCCTGATTTCAGTGTTCCAGTTCTTAAAAGTTTAATTGAAAATTGTCAGGTTATAGGAGTTGTTTGTCAACCAGATAAAATAGTTGGAAGAAAAAAAGAACTAAGTTATTCTCCTATTAAAAAGACTGCCCTTGAAAATAATATAAAAGTATTTCAACCAAATAAAATAAGAACAGAATATAGTGAAATAATCAAGTTAGATCCTGATATAATTATAACATGTGCTTATGGTCAAATAATTCCTAAAGAGATTCTTGATTATCCAAAATATGGTTGTATTAATGTTCATGCATCTCTTCTTCCTAAATTAAGAGGCGGAGCACCTATTCATCATGCAATTATAGATGGTTATCAAAAAACTGGTATTACAATCATGTATATGGATGAAGGAATGGATTCAGGAGATATTATTAGTCAGGATGAAACTCTTATTTTAGAAACTGATACTTTAGAAAGCCTTCATGACAGATTAAGTATTATGGGAAGTAATTTATTAATTAAAACTCTTCCTAGTATAATAAATGGTACTAATTCTAGAATAAAACAAGATCTAAATGAAGTAACATATGGCTTTAATATCAAAAGATGTGAAGAACTTATCGATTTTTCTAAAACTAAAAGAGAAATATTTAATAAAATAAGAGGCTTAAATCCTTTTCCAGGAGCTTATTTTCTTTTAAATGGTAAAATAGTTAAGGTATATGATGTTAAATACTTAGATGATTTAAAATATCAGAATATGGAAAATGGAACGATAGTTAAATTTGATAAAACAGGACTTTATATTAAAGTAGTTGATGGTTTAATTATAATAACAAGTCTTAAATTAGAAGGAAAAAAGAGAATGTTAATTAGTGATTTCTTTAATGGAAATAAAGAAAATTATATAGGATTAATTGCTAAGGGAGTAGAAAATGAAAAAAAGTAAGATAGAATCTATTAAAAAATTTTGGAAAGCTTTTCGATCTGAAAAAGGAAAACGTTATTCTTTTCTTATTTTTTACTTTTTCTTTTTTCTTTTTATATTCTTTTTAATAATACCATCAAAAAGTGATCAAGAAAAACCAAATAATACTATAAATAAACAATTAGAAGAATCAAGTTTTCCATTTTTAACAAGTAATTTGGAAAATAATGATTATGAATTTACATATCAAATAGATTGTTTAAATAAGATAAAATACAATGGACAAAAAAGATCGTATCAGATAATTTTTGAAGATACAAATTCAGTTTATTCTTATAGTTTTAAAAATGGTGAATTGATAGAAGATTTAGATATTAATGATGTTTCTTATTATGAGTTTTCAAATATTTATTTTCTAAAAAGAGTTTTAAAAAATAGTAAACTTATTTCTGAAACAAGTTTTATAGAAGAAGAAAAATATTTATATAATTATAAGATAGATAGTGCTTTATTAAATACTCTTATTAAAGAAGAGATAACAAGAGATGACAGTCTTATTACTATAAAAACTAATTCTTTAAAACAAATTGAAGACATTAAAATAGAATTAGCAAGTGACTCAAGTTGTAACCTTGAAATAGAAATAGGAGATTATGATGAATAAGATAGTACTAATAGATGGAAATAATTTAGTTTTTCGTAGTTATTATGCAACAGCTTATAGTGGTAGTTTAATGAAAAATTCTAAAGATTTTCCAACCAATGCATTATATGGACTTATTAATATGCTAAATAAAATAATTCATGAAGAAAATCCTACTCATATTATGATTGCTTTTGATAAAGGAAAAACTTTTCGTCATCAAGAATATGAAAATTATAAAGCAGGAAGAGATGAAACTCCAATTGAACTTAAAATGCAATTTAATGTTGCTAAAGATCTTGTTGATGCAATGGGAATTAAATATTTTGAAATTGATAATTATGAGGCGGATGATATAATAGGAACATTTGCAGCTTTTATAGATAAAACAGATAATTTAGAAGGATTAATTGTAAGTAGTGATAAAGATTTAATTCAATTAATTAGTGATAAAGTATCAATGAAATTATTAAAAAGTAATGATTCAATAAAGATGGATAAAAGTAAATTTCAGGAAGTATATGGAATAGATGATCCTATTAAAATGATAGATTTAAAGAGTTTAATGGGAGATAGTAGTGATAATATTCCAGGAGTTAAAGGAATAGGAGAAAAAACAGCAATTTCTTTGATTCAAAAATATAAAGATCTAGATGGAGTTTATAATAATTTAGAAAATATTAGTCCTGGTATGCAAAAAAAATTAATAGATGATAAAGAAAATGCTTATATGAGTTATCATCTTGCAACTATTTATAAAGAAGTACCAATTACTATTAACTTAGAAGAAATTGAATATAAAGGAATTCATGTTGGTGATTATACTAAATTACTTACTGAACTTGAGTTTTATTCTTTATTAAAAAAAATGAATTTGAAAGAAGTTGTTGAAGATATTTCTTTTAAAACAATTAATAGTTTAGATGAATTAAAATTAGAAGAACCATATGGAATTTATTTAGAAACTTTAGGATTTAATTATCATACCGATATACCTTTAGGGGTAAGTGTTACAGATAAATCAGGATCATATTATATTCCTTTTAAGTTATTAGAAAATTCAACTATATTTAATGATCAAAAACAAAAATATACTTATGATTTAAAAAAAATGTTATATGTTTTTGATAGATTTAACATTAAAATAGATAAAAAAATAGATGATATAATGTTAATGGGTTATTTATTAAATAAAAATATCAAAACAGATATTGCAAGTCTTGCTAATACATTTGGATATAATATTCGTTTTTATGATAAACTATATGGAACTGAGTTAACAATTAAATATCCTCACAATGAAGATTATAAAAATGATGTGGTATTAAAATCAAAATTTTTATACCTTGAACATCAAAGTTTTAAAGAAGAACTAGAAAAAGAAGAAATGGTTTCTCTTTACAAAAATATAGAACTTCCTTTAAGTTATGTATTAAAAAAAATGGAAGAAAATGGTTTTTTAGTAGATAAAAATTATTTAAATGAATTTGGAAATGAATTAGATTTAAATTTAAAAAAATTAGAAAATATGATTTATACATTAGCTGGTATGGAGTTTAAAATTTTATCTCCTAAACAATTAAGTGAAGTATTGTTTGATAAATTAAAAATTCCATATCCAAAAAGAACTAAAGGAAATTATTCAACTAGTAAAGATATTATGGATCTTTTAAAAGATAAATATGAAATAATTAATTTAATTTTAGATTATAGAACTCTTTCAAAAATGAAATCAAATTATGTCACAGGATTAATTGATGAAATAGATAAAGATGGAAAAATTCATACAATTTATAACCAAACTTTAACCAAAACTGGAAGATTATCATCAGAAAGACCTAATTTACAAAATATTCCAATTCGAGATGAAATTGGAAAATTAATTAGAAAAGCATTTATTCCATCTAAAAAAAATAATAAAATAGCATCATTTGATTATTCTCAGATTGAACTTCGAGTATTTGCCCATATGGCAAATGCTACTGATATGATTGATGCTTTTAAAAATGGAGTAGATATTCATACCAAAACAGCAAGTCAAATCTTTCATGTTGATGCAAATAGTGTTACTAAAGATATGCGAAGAAAAGCTAAAGCAGTAAACTTTGGAATAATATATGGAATATCTTCATTTGGATTATCTGAAGATTTAAAAATTAATGTTGATGAAGCTAAGCACTTTATTGAAGATTATTTAAAAACTTTTCCAACTATCAAAGATTATATGAATAAACTTGTTATGGATGCTTATAAGAATGGTTATGTAAAAACTCTAATGAATCGAAAAAGAGTAATAGATGAAATTAATAATAAAAATTATATTATTAGACAAAGTGGAGAAAGAATGGCTATGAATGCTCCTATTCAAGGAACAGCTGCTGATATTTTAAAGAAAGCTATGGTTGAAATTGATAGAGAAATGGAAAAATTAAATTTAAAAAGTAAAATGCTTGTTCAAGTTCATGATGAACTTGTCTTTGAAGTAGAAGAATCTGAAGAAAAAATATTAAAAGAAATGGTTTTAAATATTATGGAAAATACCTATAAATTAAATGTACCTCTTGAAGTTGCTTATGAAATAGGTTATAATTGGTATGATGCAAAGTAGAGGAGGATTTATGAATCAAAAAAGAGTAGAAGATATTTTATTAATAAGAGATATTCGTGAAAGTATTAGAAATTCATCTTTTGAACCGGAAGAAAAGGAAGTTTTAAAAACAATCCTAAATTATTTAGAAGATGATATTAGTATGGATATTCAAAATAGTTATCAGGCAAAAGATACAGAAGAAGAATTAGGAATTGAGTCGTATGTTGATGTTGTTGAAATTCCACATGATCAGACGGATTCACGTTATATCCAGTATAAAGATCTAACAGAATTAGACTTTATGTTTACAATATCTAGTATTTTAGTATCTTTTGATCAATTATTTAAAGATTTAGATAACAAAAAGAAAGATATAATTTTAAAAGCATTGAGAAAATATACAAAAGATTTATCACTTAATCTTCAAAGAAGAAAAAATAGTAGAAATCTTTATGAAAATGAATTAAAAGATAATCTCAAATAAAAGAGCAAAGGCTCTTTTTTTTTACAGTTGACATTTTTTTCTAAAAAATTTCTATTTCTAATTGTAAAATTTAATAATTCATGATACTATATTAATATACGGAGGTTAGTATGGAAGATAAAGATAGATTACATGATGAAGAAGAAAAGTATGAATACTATTATGAAGATGAAGAAGCTAAAAAAAGAGTTCCTACATTCCTTTTATTATGTTTAATTACAACTTTTGGTGTATTAATTGCTTTAGGATTATCTCTTTCAGCAGTTCAATTACTAGGTTCTAATGAAACAATTAATACTTTAATTTCTAGTATAAAAGGTGATGATAATAAAGATAAATATATTATTACTTATGTAGAAAATACTGGAGATTATTCAAAAGATAGTGTAAAAGATGGAGGACTATATATATCTAGTGCTAAATTTTTAAGATCAACAAATGGTGGTAGTGGTGTAGTTACTTATTATGGTGGTTTGATGGTTACAACTAAAACAACTTTTAAAGAAAAAAGTTCAACTGTAACTTATCAAATTGTGATTAAAAATGACTCATCTATATCAAAAACTTTCCATGAATTATTTTATAACAAAGATGGTAATGTAAAATATACTTTATCTGGTATTAAAGATGGAGATGTAGTTGCAGCTGGAAAATCTGTTACAGCATATTTAACTGTTGAATATACAGGAAGTAGAGATAAATTTCCTGAGACAGTAGAATCATCTCTTAACTTAGGTTTTCAAAAAAATGGTGGAGGCATTTATATTGATAATGCCGAGTTTTATAAAGGAACTGGTGATGCAACTGGTACAGTTACTTATTATGGTGGATTAACTCTAACAACTAAAACAAAATTTCCTAGTAAAAGTTCAACTGTAACGTATGAAATAACTTTAAAAAATAGTTCATCTGAATCAGAAATATTTACTGGAATAAATTATAATCAAGAAGGTAATGTAAAGTATACATTAACAGGCATTAATGAAGGAGATACATTAACAGGTGGAGAAAGTAAGGTAGTTTACTTAACTGTTGAATATATAGGGCCTGATGATACATTTCCTAAAACGATCGAGTCAACTACTAATTTTAATGTAAAAAAAGCTGATGGTGGTATTTATATTGAAAAAGCTGAGTTTTATAAAGGAACTGGTGATGCAACTGGTACAGTTACTTATTATGGCGGATTAATGTTAACCACTAAAACAAAATTTCCTGATAAAAGTTCAACTGTAACATATGAAATAACCTTAAAAAATAGTTCACCAGAAGCAGAAAAGTTTACTGGAATAAAATATAATCAAGAAGGTAATGTAAAATATACTTTATCAGGCATAGATAACGGATATATTTTTTCAGGAGGAGAAAGTAAAGTAGTTTATTTAATTGTTGAATATACTGGAGGAGATGATCCAGAGGGTGAAATAGAATCATCAATTAGTTTTGATTTTATTGATTTTGGTGTTAGTACAGAAGAAAGAGGAATATATTTAATAAACCAATTTCCAACTAAAGATGAAGTAGGCAAATTATTTCAAGGAAAAAATTATGTTTTCAATTTTGCACTTTTAGTAGGAAAGAAAACAGCTGGAGCCTATTATGAATTAACAGCTGTTGAAAATAATGACAATACTTTAAATCCAAGCTTTGTAAAACTTTACCTAGAAAAAAATGGTGAGGGAGTAGACATGTCATATAGGGCAAATAATCGAGTAAAAGTATTTACAGAATATCAAAAAAGTGAACATGCAGAGGCTGTTGGAAGAGTAATTTATAAAGGATATGTAACTGAAGAGGATGCTAAAGTTGGAAAAATAGATTTTGTTATGCGTATGTGGGTTTCAGAAGATGTTGTACTTGATAATGAGACAGCTGCTACTTATTTCAATAAAATATTTGGAGTAAAAGTTAATACATATGCAATGTTTGAAAGGTGACGTATGAAAAAAGATAAAAAAA
>CACZOV010000086.1 GCA_902782915.1 uncultured Erysipelotrichaceae bacterium
TCATTTAGGTAAATAAAAGCCTTATACATTTTTTTCATATTTAATATCCTCCATATACTTATCAGCTTCACTAGCTACCCTACAGCACGAATAAACAAATAATAAAAAAAGACCTATTAATAGGCCAATTAAAACTTTGATTATCATTATTTTTTTCCTCCAATAAAAAAAGCACTTTTTTGAGTGCTTGGTCTTATTTTTATTTTATACTCTGGGTTGAAATGAATAAATTTGCTAATATTGATGTTTGAATCATCTAAATCATCAATAAATCTTTCAGCAATATTCATTGCTTCTTTTTTGTTCTTTGCTGGAACTCTTATTACAGATGTTTTAACTTTATCAATATAAATAATATAATCTTTATTTTTCATAATCTTCTCCTTTCGATAAAGCTATTTTAATAATCATGCTCTTTTTTATATGATTAATTTTATTATGTGACCATCCTAGTTTTTCTTCTATATCATAATCAGTATTTTGATATATATACATTTCTTCAAACATAAGTTTTTCGTCAACACTTAATTTTGAAAGACTATCTTCTATTTTTTCTAATTCTTTTTTTATGTTTTGCTCTATTATTTCCTTCTTTTCTACATATATCTCTTGTTTAGAAGAATTAGATCTCGATTCACAAACTTTATCTAGAAAACTAATTGTTCTTCCTGCATTTGGAGGTAGCAAACACGTGAGTTTAACTCCTAAATGTTTTAAATCAAATAATAAATCATCAACAAATACTTTTGCTTTAGTATAATTATACTTTCTAATTATTTTATTAGATAATTCTTGCATTCTATCTACCTCCAATCAGCAATAAAAAAGAAGAAGTCTTTTTCGCCTATCCGGCTATTTGTACTTCTTCTATATTGTTATATTTTATTTTATTTAGGTCGCTTTCCATTTCACATCTTGTTTCATCCTCGCTGTTTGAAAGCTTTTCTTTTAGGAAATCAAATAAATAATAATTTGATTTTTTTAATTCATCAATCATAAACTCACCTCTTCAATGAAGTTTAGCTGTTCATAATATTGCATTAAATTGACTTCTATTCTAAATATTATTTATAGAGTTGTCAATAAAAAAATATAAAAAAACTATTTCTTTCGATAATTTTTCTACTTTACTATATTTTATCATTTTCTTATACTTTCACAAGTACCTTTTCATTTCCCTTTCCATTTCCCTTTTCATTTCCCTTTTCATTTCCTTTTTCATTTCCTTTTTTTGATTTCGTTGACAATTTCATCAACATTAAAATGTATTATGTATTGTTCTATTTTATTATAATACTTTTCAGCTTCTACTTCTTTATCAAAGGATTTATATAGTATTTGAGATATTACTTCATTATTAATTTTACTATGAATAAATACCTCATATATATTATTACTTTTTGCAAAAACAACACCTAATTCTATTCCAAATTCAACATTATTCTTATAGTTAATAATTATTCTATTATCGCTTTTGTTCTTAGTTTCGTTTGACTTTAATATATTTATTACATCTTCAATTTTCATTTTATTCACCGCTCAAATGTAACGTTTATTCATATATAAATTTATAATACTTTATATTAGAAATAATGTAAATAAAAAAGCAACTAATTATAGTTACTTTTATTGTGTGTTTTTTAATAAATTGTCTAGATCTAAATCTGTAATTTCTTTTTCATATCTATTATGATATTCATTAATAAACTGATACATATTTGTCATGTAATCCTCTACATGAACTGCTCCGTCTAGAAGTTTTTCTTTTAGTACCATTAACCCTCCAAGAATATAATTTTCAAATAATTTCTCGCATTCTTCTTTTTCTGGAGTACCATCAGCATATCTAAAAGCCCTATTAAGCCTTTCGTCTATACTAATATTTTCTTTTTTGCCATCTAATAGCATTATTAATTGATAATTAAAATTTAATATATCAATATTTTTTTGCAATTGTTCATAATTAATTTTCTTATTTTCATCATTATTAGCATTTTCATCTGATTTTTTTTCATCTTTTCTATTATAAAGATATCCAACTATTGGAGCAATAAACAATACATCAATATTTCTTCTAAAAAGTTTAAAACCTGTAGTCTCATCAATTTCAGATGTTAGCTTACTAATTATTTCCCCATGAACTCCATAAAAAACATACATACTTTGATTAAACATCTAAATCACCCCTTCTTTCAAAATAGTTATCTACTTGTTGAGGTGGATTTGTCATTTTGATTTTGTATGATACTCCTACTTTATCCATCATATTTTTTTCTGCTATATCTCCATCTGTGTCCTTTATAAATATAATTACTTGTTTTGCTATTCCAGGAATAACTTCACAAATATTTTTAATTCTCTTTTTATCAAAAGAAGATAAAGGAGCATCCATAACTAATGGGTATTCTCCAGATGTGTCTACAGAGACATTTTCATCTTTCTTTTCAACTTTTTCTTTTGCCATTTTTAAAACTCCAACAATGAACGCAAAAATTATTGAGTAACTTTTGGCAGTGTTTTGATCCAAGTTGGACGTAGCATCTTGTAATCCATTTACAAAAGATTTAATTCTATAGTTCTCATCTATTGAAATGGTCATACCACCATCATATAGTTGTTTAAATAAATCATTTATATCAGTTTCAAGCTCGCTTCGTACATTTTGTTCCTCAAATTCATATGCAGCTTCAATAATATTATATGCAGCTTGTGCATATCTTCTTTGATCTTCAATTGCAGTATTTTTCTTTTCTTTTAATTCTAATTTTACAATATCACTTTCTGCCCTCTTAATTTCTTTTTCAGCAGCCATAATAACTGATTTTGCCTCAATTAGATCATCTTCCAATTTAGACAATGTTCTTTCATATTCATTTTGTTGTGATTTTGTTCTAGTAATGGATTCATTATTACTATTTAAAATGTTTTCATTGTATTTTCCAGCTTCAGTTTCTTTATCTGCAATATTCTTTTCCGTAGTACGAACAGCAGTTAATTTAGCAATAAATGAGTCATAGTAGTTTTCACTATCTCTCATTCTTGATCTAGCACTTGCTTTAAAGTGATTAATTTGAGTTCCTAATGATTCAGGTGGAATATATTTAAGAAGGTCTCTCAAATTATTTACTGCTTCTGAATCGTATTGATGTAAATCAGCACCACAAATGCACGTTCCTCGTTTCATTAAAAAATCTATAGTTGATTTTCTTATATCAGGAATTCCTTTATCAATACTATTTGTTTCTTTTAGTTCAACTAATGAATCACTAATTAATTTTGAAGACATATATTTATATGCAATCTCAAATTTTGCTGTTAATTCTGCAATTTGATTCGTTCTTATCTTTTTATAATTTTCAATATCAGCTTTTACTTGATTTAATCTTCTTTGCTGATCTTCAACTTCTTTATATTGAAGTAATGTTTCATCACATTTTTTTATCTGTTCTTTGTAATATGTTATTTGTGGTTCTATTTCATCTATTAATGCTTTATTTTTAGCAATTTTGTCATTGTTCATATAAATAGAATTTCTTAATTCTTTAGCAGCTTGACTTCCGTTTTCATCAATAAGTGAATTATATCTTCCAATAACACTATCTTTTTTATTTGGTTGAAGATGTTCTTTTGCCTTATTTAAAACATCAAGGCCTAGAATATTTTGAACCGCATTTTTAAATTCTTGTACTTTACCTTTTAGTGCCTCTTTTGACATTGTATCAATTCTTTCACCACTAAAGAAGAAATACTTTGAAAGAGACTCAGGTAGTATACTATTAATTATTGAAAGTGATTCATTAACGTCATTAAAACTTGTATTACCATATTTATCTTTTTGTGCAATGCTTAGTTTTGGACTATCGGCTTTTACTACACCAAAGGAATCTTTCCTATATAGTTGAGTTCTAGTTATTTTATATTCTATATTTTTATGTTCTAGCTCTAATTCACCTCTAACTTCAATAGTTGAATCATTTGGCATTTCTTTTTTAACAACTAAATTCAATAATCCTTTATCATTAAATTCATCTACTTTACTATACAATATCCATTGGAATGCTTGAACCATAGTTGTTTTTCCTGTACCATTTTCTGCTAAAACTAAAGTTACATTTTTTTCATTGTTAGTTGAGAATAACATTTCATGATGCCCTTTAAAACATCGGAAATTATCTAAAGTTATCTTTTTTAATAACATTTTAATTCCTCCTCAATTATTTTCATGATTTTTTTCTTTGTTTCTTCTTCATTGTAACTTTTATTAATTGCTTCTTGCTCTAAATCTAGAATCCTCTTAACAATTAATCTTAATTTAGCATCATCAACTAATTGGTCTTTTGATTCAACTTGTTCTACATCAGTTTGATTATCTAATGTTTCATCATTCATAAGTTCCATCCTCCAATTCTATTATATCATCATTTTTATCATATAATCTATAAGACTCAGTAATTTGTTCAATTAATTCGTCAGAATCTTTTGGATTCATTGATATTGATTTAAATTCTACCATTCTTTTTAATTCATTTTTTACTAAACTCTTTTCTGGTCTTATCTCCTCATCGGTTAAACAATACGCATCTTCAAGTTTTCTAGGTAATGTTATAAAGTCATATATTTCAGCAAAATCTTTGCCAGGAAATTTTCTAAGAACTCTACCTCTTCTTTGAATATATTCTTTTGGATTTCTTGTACTTGCTAAAATAAATGCTGTTTTAATTGCAGGTATATTAACACCTTCATCAAGACATTTAATTGCTACTAGAACTTGAAGTTCTTTTCCGTATGCAAACTTTTCTTTAATTAAAGCTCGCTCTTTTGGACTTTCTTCTGAAGTAAACTTTGATGCATCCATTTCTAACTGATGTCCTATTACATCTGTAATTACTTGAATTTGTTTCAAATCATTTCCATCTTCATCTTGTTCATTTACTTTTGTTGCTCCACAATAAACAAGAATATGGTTATCATTTTGATATTTCTTCATTAAAGAAGTTAATTTATTTATTTTACCATGTGCACCGGCAATTAATCTGGCACGTTTACCAGCAATTAATTCTCCTGTTTTATTTAATCCAATAACTTTACCATTCTTATCATATTTTAGATTTTTAGATATTTCTCGTGTTAATGCATGATATTCATCTAATTCATCATCTTCTAATGTGATAATAATTGGGTAATACTTGTATCTTGTTAAAAATTCTGGTATTGCTTCTTCTAATGTAAAAGTAATACATTTTTTTTGAAAATAATTTAATAAAAAATTAGTACCGTATTCATCGCCATATCTTTCGAATGTAGCAGATAAAGCCAATCGATATTTAAATCTATCATCTAACGTTCTCATCAAGTCAGGAGATCCAAAATTGTGAGCTTCATCTACTACAAGTAGTACATCTCCATCTATGTTTTTAATTTGGTTTTGTATAAAATCATTTTTATATGACGCATTACAGCAAACCATACATATAAATTTTTCTACTCCTAAGTTAAAATCTAAAATTGCACTTTTTAATTTTTGAGTATAATCATAAGGTGCTTTACTATGGCAAATAATAGGTTTAATATTGAATGCCAAAATGTCTTCTACCCATTGATCAACTAAATGAATTTGTGGGCAACATATAACTACTGCCAATTTTGTTTTTAAATTATTATATATTTCTACTATTGAACCTAATGCCGTAAAAGTTTTTCCTGTTCCTGTTGCCATATCGTAGATACCTATATAATTATTATCAACCCAGCTTTGTATTGCTTCTTTTTGATATTTTCTAAGGCCACCATTCTTAAGCACTGAAGCAGGAATCATTGGTTTATTAGTAATTTTGTCATCATTGAGATCAACTCTATTAAGTTGATTTTCAATTTCTTCTTCATCATCTATATTCCAATTTACTTTTGATTTCTTATATGATAGCAGTTTGTTTTTTGGTGCTTCTGGAAAATCATAAACTAGAGCATTGCTGTCACAATTATCCCATAAAGTTTCAAAATCTCTTTTTTTATTGCTTACTCTTATCGGATCATCCCAAGAAGTAAATACATCAAAGTTTTCATAATTATCGTTAAAAGCTGTTTTAGTTTCATTCATAGAACCTGAAAAAGCAACGCAGTTTCCTTCAAAATCGTAAAACAATCCTAATTTAGGATGAAATAATCCTAACTTACCATCTTTATTTAGAGAATAAGCAATTTTAATATCTAGAATTCCATCCGCTATTAATGTTGCTAATAAGTTCAATCTTTCTTCTTCAAAGTAATCTTTAGGTTCTTCAAAACATTCCATCATTTTCTTCTGTTCAAGTTCTTCTCTATTTGCATATCCATCATTTATTGCTTTTAGATCTTCCTCAGATAATACAGGAGATACAATAAACTGTATTTTTCCTTCATTCTTAACAAGATTAGCAATTCCGTATGATAAATCAATAAGTGAAGAAGAAGAGAAAAATCCTACACTTCGTTGATAAAGTTTTGCTCTTTCCAATAATGGAAGATAAAAATCTCTAGTTATGTTATCACGTGGTGTTTTATATTCATCTTCTAAATCTATATCTTTAAAATTCATTTTACCACTCCTTTTTATAGAGATTTGATTGCTTCTATTAATGTATCGATATCTTCTTTGCTGGTGAAATAACCTAGGCTAATTCTCACAGTACCATTATACACTTTTGAATTAATAAAGTCATGAACTAAAGGTGCACAATGAAATCCTGTTCTTACACATATATCAAATTCATCATTTAATATTTTTCCAACTTCATCTGAAAGATAACCTTCAATACCAATGGATATTACTCCAACTAGTTTATCTTCATTTTGAGGGATGAAAAGTTTTACGTTTTTTAATTCTTTAAGTTTTTTTAATAGATACTTAGTTAATTCTTTTTCTTTTTCTAGAATATTGACTGTTTGAATCCAGTCTAACCCTTCATTTAAGCCACAAATTGCTACAATATTTGAACTACCAGATTCATATCTGTTTGGATACTCATTTGGCATATCTAGATTTAAGGAATCGGAACCAGTTCCACCATAAATAAAAGGTTTTAGTTCGTCTTGTTTTAATTTTATATACCCTGCAATTCCAAAGGATGAATATAATGATTTGTGTCCTGCAAATACAATATAATTTATATTCGTTAATTCTTTTATTGGTTCAATTCCATAAGACTGAGAACAATCCAAAACATTTACTGAATTATACTTAGCGGATAAACCAAATATTTTTTCATAAGGTAGTATGTATCCTGTTACATTACTAATGTGTGAAATCAATACTGCTTGTGGTTTTTTCAAAGCAAACATATTGTTTAACTTTTCTTCATCTAATTCCCATGATTGAGTATTAAAAGGTATAATTTCGATATTAATTTCAATTCTTTTTTTCAATTCATGAATTGCTCTAACAATTGAATTGTGTTCAAAAGGAGAAATATATATGTTATCTCCTTTTTTTACATTCAATCCAAATATAATGCTATTCAATGCAATGGTAGCTGATGGCAATAGTATTACTTTTCCATCTTCAATGTTGTTTAATTTTAACAATTTTTCCCTAACTTCATCTATTACTTTTGTTGATTTTCTTGCTGCATCATATCCTCCTCTTCCTGAATTAAAAGCATTTCTATTAGCCAAATCTAATGCTTTTAATACAGACTCTGGCTTTGGATATGTAGTTGCAGCATTGTCCAAATATACCATAAATACCTCCTTACATTATTTTTTTAATAATATCTAATAAAATATTTATTTTTTCTTCTTCGTTTAGAGAATTTCCATATTCTTCAATTATTTCTTCAATATTATTTTTCATTGTTGAACCTAATGCAGTTATTTCAATATCTGAAGATATTGTCTTCTCTATTTTTTTATCTCCATTTATCAAAGTAATTGTTTGAATATCTGATTTATTAACCGTAGCATTTTCTACTTTGTCTTTAATTTCTTTTAATTCTTTTATATAGTCTTTATTAAATTCAAGTTTCCAATCTTCTATATAAAATCCAGTTATGTTCTTACATATTTTATTGATAATTTCATTATCATCATGAGTATTTAATGATTCTATATAATCTAACAAAGTTTTTGTTTTTAAATCAAAAATAGATTTATTTATTACATCTGCATTATCCTTATACCACTCTTTTAATAACGTTGATAAGGAACCCTTATAGTTTTTACTTATAACATTTTTTGTTTCTTTTATGATTTTTTCCTTGTATTTATCTAGGAAATTTTCAAATATTGTTTTCATACTGCTAAATTCTTTGCAGATGTCATCATAATATTTTAGTTCAAATATTTTTTTTGTAGAATTAAAGATAAAATCATTATTATTTAAGTCAGGTCTTAATAAATTATTCTTTATTTCAATGTATTTGGGATTAAATTCATCATTTTCTGAAACATTTGATTCTCTTATTATTCTTGGAAAACTTAGAATCCATTTTTTTAATCCATCACAAACAAGTTGAACATTATTTCTTAATATATCAGTATCAAGATTTATGTCAAAAATCTTAGCTAAATCATTTATAAATTTTATTTTTTCAGTAGTACCTTTCTCAGTATATATATAATACTTATCTGGACTTTCATTGATTTTAATTAAGTTTTCTGAATTAAACTCGATTTCTCTATTCATATAATAAAGAATTACATTATCTGAATAATCTTTAATACTTATTGATATTAAAATTGGTATTATTCCATTTCTTATATTATAAGGTCTATTGCAAAGTATTCTATATAGATTATCAAATGATTTTTTTTCATTATCTGATGATTGAATAAATTGCTTAATTTCTTTTATTACTTCTTTTATACTGTCTCTATCAGTTTTTTCAACAATTGCTTTATAAATAGTTGCTTCAGCACTTGTTTGACTTTGAATAATGCTTTTATTATTACTTAAAACTGAATCTATTACTATTTGTCTAGCCTTCTTTATTGGAGCCGATAATTCATTCTTATTAATTAATTCATTATTAATTACAGGTGTTTTATAGTATATTTTTTCGCATATATCAGAAAGTAATGAACTAATATACTTAACATTTTTTTTGTGTTCATTTAAATAAATATATTCCAACACATTATCTTCTGAAGAATACTCTTTGATAGCATCTTTAATTGCCTCAATATTTTCTTCTTTCATCATTTCTAATTCATTTCCTATGTCTGAATTATCACCGTTTTGTACAATCATGTAATTAATAGCTTGGTATTCTTTTAATAAAGTAGAAAACTTTTTGCTAAACATTAGTTTTGATATTTTTAACAGAACTCGATCATCTTTAATTTTAGAAAAGTGTTCAATTACTTTATCAATATTTTTATTATTTCTTATTAAAGTTATTACTATTCCATCAAAACTATTTTCTTCAAATAATAAATCAAAATTTGTTAAATTTATTATTTCTTCTTCTGTCATGTATACATTGATGAAATATCTTGTCATTTTATAATTTTCATTAAATTTTCGTGGAATTACATAATTATTTCCAACAATTGAGTTAAGAACATCTTTTTCATCAATAACAGAGAACTTAGTTTCTATTAAATCTTTTATTTCTTTAGTTAGTTTTCGATTATATATTGTTGTATAATCTAATTCTTCTGTTATTTTTTTCTTTCTGATTATACTTAGCTCAATTAATTCATTTAATGAATTTTCGAATTCTTTATCGGAATTATTAAGACATAGTTTAATTATTTCTTCACTTGCTGGAAGGACTTCAAAATCGTTAATCATTTGTATTATAGCAATTGCTTTTATTATTCTTTTTGAATTGCTATTTATATTTTTTCGTAAGGCATTTTCTGATTTTAACCATATTGATTTTATATATTCATCTGTTTCTTTTCTTAAAAGTGTGCTGAAATAATCGTATATTTTATCTACGGTAAATAATCCTTCTCCACTATTCAATATAAAACTTTTTAAACTGTTACCATCATCATCTGTTAAAAATGTGAAAAGTGTTCTCTCATTTTGTGCAATTTTTTCTGATAATTCTATTAAAGAATAAACAGTTAATGGGTTTAGAGGAAAACAGCCTTTAAATAAGTTTTTATCTATATTGTCTGTGTTTTTAAATACAATTAATTCCTTAACTTTATCATAAAACTTCTTGTTTTTTTCATAATAAGTAGAATAATAATCATTAAAATCTTGAGATTTCTTTAATGCATAAGACACTATTTCATAGTTCTGATCCATACTACTGTTAAAGTAAATACTTTTAAATCTTCCCTCTACTGTTTTAAATGAATTTACTTTATCCTCATCAAGATTTTTAGAGTATTCATTTATAGCTTTGTGAGTAATACAGCATAAATGAATTTGTTCTTTGTTCCCAGTACGTGTAGCAAGTTCAGCAAAATCTTGTAGTAATTTCATATCCTTCATAATATGATTTTCTGTACATGATTCTAAGAATTTACTAAATTCATCAAATACTATAAATAATCCGTCATATCCATGATCCGTTATTTCATGTGTTATATCTTTATATGTTTTTACTAAATCTGTATTAACTAGAGGTTTAAACTCTTGACCTCTTGAAATACACTTATATAGTTCCTTAAAAATTGTATAATGTTGTTTTGAATAGGAATGTAATCCAAGTTTCAAATCCTCTAATGAACAATTACTTTTCTTTAAACATTTTGATAATTCCCCTAGTACTTCTTTGTATTCTGATTCCCATCCTTCAATTATCTCTAATGCAATATCATAATAAGTGTTTAAGATAATATTATCTATCTTGTATCGTTCAATTGCTTCGGATAATCCAAGCAAAAATGCTTGGTTCAAATCATCGTAATTACTATTTATTATAATTGGTAGCAACTTAATTTTTTGAGTTCTTATTTCATTAATTAAATTATATGTTTCTTCATCTACTATTTTAATTTTTTCTATAAATGATGTAATTGTTTTTTCATCGCATTCCTCATAGTCACTTAACAATGATATAAGTACTAATAGTAAATGTGATTTACCTTTTCCATAAGGTCCAATCAATGTACTAGCCCTATTTTTTGAACCTAAAATGTTTTGCAAATAAAATTTTAATACTTCACATGCATCTTTAGTAGGTATGTATTCTTTGATTTTATTTATATTATTAATATCAAATTGTAAATTAACTGAAAATTGAAAATTTTCATTAACTTTTATTAAATCATCGTATTTCATTTTTACCCCCTACTAAAATAATCCTCAAATATTTCATCAATTGATAGCTTTTTCCTGATGTACACCATATTTAATCCTGCAGTTCTATTTATTGTTATTAGTTCATTTCTTTTCATATCATCTAAATAATCGTTTATTAAGTTTTTATCTAAATTAAAGATTTTTAATGGACTATTTTCAGCCTTTAACAAATCATCAATACTTATATACTCTTTATCTTCAATAATAATTGTTAAAAGATAATATATAATCAAATAATTAAGACTTTTATATGAAGGTTTGTTTTTTTCATATAGATCTCGGCCAATTTTTTTTATTAGTTCTAATTCTGATAATGGACAAGAGAAATTATTTTCTGGATTGTCATTTGAATCATCAATTACATAAGTTTTTAAAACCATGTTTACTTCGTCCATTAATGTTTTTTCATTATATTCAATTTGATATGTATTTAGTACTCTAGCAACCAAATCATACAATTCTTGCTTAGTAAAATTCTTAGATGATAATTTATTAAAGAAACAGTTAAATACAAATGCATCTTCAACATTTAATACCATTTTTAAATGAATAAACCACCATGTAAATTTATCTTCTAAATATCTATCATATTTTAATACTAATTCACCAAAATTTGATAATTGTAATTCTTTTCCAACATCTTCAATAAGTCCAGTGGCATACATCCAATACTTCAAGGATTTAACCATGTTATATCCAACACCTAATTCATCGGTTGCATCTTGAGATGAAAAGATTTTATTATCTTTTTTTACTTCGTTTAATCCTTTTGCTAACCAACCTTCTCTTATAGAGAAACTTTCGTGTCTTTTCATTCTAACTTTTTGAATCATATTAATCCTCCTTATCACTTTTGGTTCTTAATACTTTTTTCATAAAACAACCACCTGAGAAGTGTTTTACACATTCAAGACATCCTACACATTTTGATTCATCAATCTTGTATTCTATTTTGTATTTATTATTGTTATCCTTTTCATTTCTCACTGTTAAAGCATTAAATTTGCATACACTTTCACAACCTCTACAAGCCAAACAAGTTTGAAATTTCGTAATTTGATATTTAATGTACATTTCAGCATACTTTTGATTTTGTAATTTTTTATTTATTTTAATAATTGATACTTTTATTAGGGTATCCCCTATCTTACCCTTTAGTTTTAGCAATGGTTCTCTAGTTTGCTTATCAAGTACATATACTTCTCCAAGTCTCTTGTTTCCTATATTAAAATCTAGAATACCAAAAGGTTTGAATAACTCGTATAGCATATTGTCTATTGGCCTATTTAGTTCAAAATTCAACGTATTTTCTTCGAGTGCACATGGCTTAAAAGAAACAATTACATTTTTACTAAAATCCAAGCCGTTTCCACCCTGTCTTGCCTTCCATCCTCCAGAATTAATATAGTCTTTTGGATCTGGCTTTCCAATTTTTGTGGCAAAATCAATTAGTATTTTATGAAATATCTCATATTCTTCATCCATGTATATATGCGACAAGAATTCTGACCAGTAACTATTATTAGGGCAACACCAGCATCCTACTCTTGCAAATCCTTTTCTATATGCTGGATTAAATGGAATTCTATTAGAAATAATATATAACCAAACATCATAGTCTAACCAATCTATTATTGGAGCTGCTTGATGTTGTTTAGTTATTTTTGCACCGCTACTTTCTCTCTCATATTTGCTTCTAGTAATAGACTCGTTTCTTCTTAGCCCTTGAAAAGAAAGTATTTTTGTTTTGTTTTTAAATGTGCTTTCTATTTTTCTAGTAATGGCACCAGTTTTAAAGATAGTACAACACCATCTCATCATTCTACTTGGAGGACCAATTACCTTGCATAAATCATTAAAATTTTGATCCTTATTTTTTGCAACCAACATTGGTGTTGTAGGGAAAGTTTTTTTGAATTCTTTTAAATATTCTCCAGTTTCTGGATATTCTAAAGTAGTATCTCCATAAATATGTATTACATTAGGATTACCTAATGCATTAATTACTAAATTACTAGTTACTGTACTATCTTTTCCTCCGGAAAAAGATACAAACATTGAATCATAATCATAATCTTCAAATGATTTCTTAATAAATTCATGTGCTTCTGTAACTATTGATTGCAAATGTATTGAATTTGCTTTTATATACTTCTTTATATATTCTTGTTCATAAAAATTATCTTCATAAGTTTTATTCTTGTTTTTGTTTTTTTGAATCTTTTCTCTTATTTCATCTGCATTATTATTTTTTACTAATTCTTTTATTGAAAGTTTGATTTTTTTTCCATTTACAAAATAATTATTCCCTGATGTATTCCATACTGATTTTCCAGCAAATTCAAAAGGACAGTTTAATAATACTTCAAGAAGCAATCTTTCTTCAGGAAAAACAGGTCTAGCATCTGTACCTAGATATTTTCCTTTTTGTTTGCATATAGGGCAAATATCTTCAAACGTTGGAATTAGACAATTCTCGCAAAAATATATTTCTGATTTGAGTACATATGCTCTTTCACCACAAACAGGGCATATACTTGTATCACATTCTAAACCATTGCAATGTTTGCATTCGTACTTAATCATCTTTGTCCCCCCTGTCAAGCTTCTTGGCAATTTCTAATACATACTTAATATTTTCTATTTTTTGATCTGCTTTTTCTGATTGAGCGTCAATTATAAAGTATTTTTTTAATTCTTCTATTTTTTTACTTTTTTTCAAATATATCAAACTATTTCTAACAGATGTGCTAACTCCGTCTGTCGTTAGCTTATTATTAAAAGCAATTTCTGAAGCTGTTCTTGTAACTCCATCAATTAAACCATATTTTTTTATTAATATATCTTTAGCATTTGATTTTAATTCGTTAAGTGCATTATCAAAGTCTGTACTGAAATCTTGATATTCTTTTATAATATCAAATTTAGGTGTAATAAAAGTTTCATAGATATTTTCTTCAAGAAATCTTATAATGACTTTAACATTATATTTTCGTATTCTAGTTGCTTCAAAAAACTTTTTTAAGTTTTCTGCATTAATTTCACCGTTCACTTCTACTCACCTCACTATATAATAGTATAACATAAAAAAACTGGAAAGAATTTTAAAAATAAAATTTTTCTTCCAGTTTTTAATAATTAACTACAGAATTTATGTTTATTTACTATTTTATGAGTGATATTTTGTTAATTTGACTAGCTAAAGATTCATTATAAACAGTAAAATTATTAATTGCATCATCAAAACTTTTATATTGTTTTTTTCTTGTTGCATAGTCAATTGCATATACTTGAATGTAATTATCTACTCGCTCTATTAGATATTCAAGACTATACAATTTGAATTTTACTCTACTATTTGATTCAAA